>CAZJYH010000168.1:0-8982 GCA_964549365.1 uncultured Alphaproteobacteria bacterium | reverse complement strand
GGCCACCGCGCCCGGATCGTTGACGAAGTTGACCGCGAAATCGGGGACGCCGTCCCCGTCCAGATCGCCGGCAGGTGCCGGCGGACCAAGCGTCGTGCTGGAGACTCGGGCCGAACCTTTCGGTGGCGTCGGAGACCGGCCCGCCAAGCTGGGCCGTCGCCTGCCCCCACCAGCCGAGCTGCGGTATGTCGTTGGCATCGACGATCGAATGGACCACCGCGGTCTGGACACCGCCGGGGGCGACAGGTGTCGGGTTGGCGATGCTGTTGCCGGGGCTCTCGGCGCCGCCGTTCGCGAGCGCGATGTTGATGGTGGGGGCCGGAGTGGCGTGGGGCATCTACTCGTTGCGCGGTCGCGGCGCCGATGATCCGATCGCGGCCACCGCCGGGAACTTCGTGCGTGCGGTTCCGTTCGCGCTTGCGGCGACCGCGCTCACGGTCGCTGAGTTCAGCATCGATGTGCCCGGCGCCGCCTACGCGCTCGCCTCGGGCGTGGTCACCTCCGGGCTCGGCTACGCGTTATGGTACACGGCGCTCCGTGGGCTGACGGCAACCAACGCCGCCACCATTCAGTTGAGCGTTCCCGTCATCGCGGCCGCCGGCGGCGTGGTGCTCCTCGGCGAGCCTGTCACCCTTCGGCTGCTTCTCTCGTCGGCCGCGATACTCGGCGGCATCTTTCTGGCTACGACCTCGCGCCGAAAGCCATCCGGGGCGTGAACCGGCATCCCGTGCCCGGCGGTCTTCGACGCCCTTCGATGGAAACGAGACCTTCCACCATCCCACACTTTTTGTCCCCTCGTCAACATTCCTCTTGACATCGCGTTCTCTCGCGCTGTAATTTACCGCCCGGTTAATTAACCGAACGGTGACATACGATGACCACAGACCAACTCAGCGCGACGTTCTCGGCGCTGGCGGATCCAACCCGCCGTGCCATCCTCTCGCGGCTCGCGCTCGGCGAGACCTCGGTGAAGGATCTCGCGGCTCCCTTCAAGATGACCCTCCCCGCCGTCACGAAGCACCTGAAAGTGCTGGAGCGTGCCGGCCTGATCACGCGCGGCCGTGAGGCACAATGGAGGCCCTGCCGTCTGGCGCCGGCGCCGCTCCGCGATGCCTCGGACTGGATCGAACAGTATCGCCGATTCTGGGACGAAAGCATCGACCGCCTGGAGATCTATCTCCAGGAACTTCAGGCAGCGGCAAGGCAACCGAAACCGTAGGCCGCGCACGCGGCGTGTCTCGCAATTCCCCCGGCGCGTGCCGGACATTCCACAGGAGAGAGAGCACATGCACCCGCAGATTCCCGAGGCGGCCGATGCCGCCGATCGCTCGATCGTCATCACGCGTCGGCTGAACGCGCCTCCGGCGCTCGTCTTCCAGGCGTGGACCGATCAGGAGCACATCGGCATGTGGTGGGGGCCGCGCGGATTTACCACCACGGTGCACTCGATGGATGTGCGCCCCGGCGGAGTCTGGCGATTCACGATGCACGGCCCCGACGGCGTCGACTATCCGAACCGCGTCGTCTATGAGGAGATCGTCGCCCCCGAGCGGCTCGTTTACGTTCACGACGCCGGCGTCGACGACGACCCCGCACGATTCCACGTGACCATCACGTTCGACGAGGTCGAAGGGGGCACGACGCTGACCATGCGGTCGATCTTCTCGAGCGTCGCCGAACTGGAGCGCGTGAAGGCGTTCGGCGCAGTCGAAGGGGGGCACTCCACCGTCGACCGCCTTGTGGAATACCTGGCGGCACGAGCGTAGACGCCTCGCGTCGTGCACACGCCCGAAGTGGACCACGAGCGACCGGATATCATTTGACGAGACAACCTTCCAATCAACCAGGCATTCAGACAATGACCGTAGACCGGAACTCCACGGTGGATACGAACTCCACCCTGACGATGTCGCTCCCGACCGATACCGAGATCGTGATCACGCGACTGCTCGACGCTCCGCGCGAATTGGTCTTCGAGGCATGGACCAGGCCCGAGCATATCCGGCGCTGGTGGGGACCGAGTTGCATGGCGATGATTCAATGCGAAATGGACGTGCGCGTGGGGGGGGCCTATCGCTTCCTCTCGCGCATGGAGGATGGAAGCGAGCACGGGTTCAGCGGCGTCTATCGCGAAATCACTCCGCCCGAGCGGCTTGTCCACACCTTCGTGTACGATCCGTATCCCGATCACGACGCCGTCATCACGTTGATGTTCGAGGACCGCGACGGGCGCACGCTGATGACCGAGACCATCGTGCACAAGACCCGCGAGGGACGCGACGGGCATTATTACTCCGGCATGGAGGTGGGTATGCGCGAGTCGTTGTCGCGCCTCGACGAGGTGCTCGCGACGATGAAGGGGTGAGGAGGTAATGAGTGATGGGGCATGGGATGTTTGCCGGTCGCGGGTGGCGAGTTGCCGGTCGCGAGCAGCAGACGTGTCGCGACGTTGACTCCGCGACCCGGCGGAAATCCGAGGTACACAACCGACATCAATACGAAAACAACAACGGAAATCGATCATGACCGACACGCAACAAACGGGAACCGAACGACAGGAATTCGTGGTCAGCCGCACGTTGAACGCCCCGCGCGATCTCGTCTTCGAGGTCTGGAGCCGGGCCGAGCATCTCGCCCGCTGGTGGGGGCCGAAGGGATGCGCGATCACCGTGAAGCGGCTCGAGTTTCGTCCCGGCGGCATCTTTCACTACAGCATGGACACGCCGGACGGAGGGCGGATGTGGGGAAGGTTCGAGTATGGCGACATCAACCCGACGGACCTCATCGTGTTCGTGAACTCGTTCGCCGACGAGGAGGGGAACATCATCCGCGCGCCGTTCAGCGAGATATGGCCGCTGCGGGTCCTGAACAGGCTCACGCTCGACGAGCAGGACGGCCGCACCACGCTCACGCTGCGCGGCGGCCCGATCGACGCCGGCGACGAGGAGTGGGAGATGTTCCACAAGATGTTCCCGTCGATGCAGCAGGGCTTTGCCGGAACGCTCGACCAGCTCGAAGCCTACCTCGCGAGCGAGCAGGGGGCGTGAGAGCAACGGGCCGCGCGTCGGCCGTCGGAAACGCAATTCGGCCACAATACGGTGGGCGGGGGCGCCGGCCGGCCCATCCCAATGCCCTCGTCGTGGAGTGCGCGGCCCCGGGCCACGCCACGCACACCGTCGGCTTCGTCGATCTCCTCCCTCCGTCCCTTTTGCACGGAAACAGCTGAACAACAACAGGACCATGAGCAACGAAACACTGATACCTCTCGATGCCCTGGGCATCCGCGAGCTTGTGATTACCCGCGTGCTGAACGCCCCGCGCGATCTGGTCTTCAAGGTGTGGACCGAGCCGCGGCATGTGGCACAGTGGTGGGGGCCGCATGGCTTCACGAACCCCGTCTGCGAGGTGGATCTTCGCCCCGGCGGCGCACTCCGCATCACGATGCGTGGCCCGGACGGCGTGATGATACCGACGGGCGGCACGTTCCGGGAGGTCGTGGCGCCGGAGCGGATCGTCTTCATCTCCACCGCGTTCGAGGATGAGGACGGCAACCCGCAGCTGGAAGTGCTCAACACCGTCACGTTCGTCGAGGAGGTGGGGGGAAGAACACGGCTCACGCTGCGTGCGGTGGTTGTGCGCGGGACGGCCGAGGTGGCAGCGTCGCTCGCCGGAATGGAGGAAGGCTGGGGGGCGAGCCTCGACAGGTTCGCCGCCGAGGTCGCGGCCGCGAAGGAGGGGCTCGCATGAAGAAGGTGATATCGAAGGACGGCACGCCGATCGCGTACGATCAGACGGGCTCCGGCCCGCCCGCGATCATGATCGGCGGCGCGATGAGCTATCGCGCCTTTCCGCAGTGGGTGAAGATGAACGATCTGATGGGCGCACACTTCACCGCGATCAACTACGATCGGCGCGGCCGCGGAGACAGCGGCGACACACGGCCGTATGCGATCGAGCGGGAGGTGGAGGATCTCGCGGCGTTGATCGATGCGGTCGGCGGATCGGCCCACGTCTTCGGGCTCTCCTCCGGCGCGGCGCTGGCCGCGTATGCGGCGGCCGGCGGACTGAACATCCGGAAGCTCGCGCTCTTCGAGCCGCCGTACATGGTTGGCGACGTCGGGCACCGCCCTCCTGTGGATCATCGCGAGCAACTCGAGCGCCTGGTTGCCGCCGATCGTCGGAGCGACGCGGTGAAGTTCTTCATGGCGGACATGATCGGCATTCCGGGCGTCTTCGTGATGCTCATGAAGCTGATGCCGATGTGGAAAAACCTGAAGGCGGTGGCGCACACGCTTCCATACGATGCGACCATCATGGGCGACTTCACGCTCCCGGCTTCCGTGCTTGCGGCAATCAACGTGCCGACGCTCGTGATCGGCGGTGAAAAGAGTCCGGTCACGCTGCGCAGCGCCGTGCGCCTGGCCTCGGAGACCATCCCCGGCGCCTCGCTGCGGATGCTGCCGCGCCAATCGCACAACGTCTCGGTGGATGTGCTCGCACCGGTGCTGACGGAGTTTTTCACGAGATGAGCGGTGCCGCGCGAGTGCCTGGTACGAGGCATCGCAGTACGGCGCCCGACAAGCACGTAAACTTTTGGTTCCTCAAACGATCAGACAGGAGTACTCCATGTTGATGAACGCATATCTCACCTTTAACGGGGAGTGCGAAGAGGCCTTCAACGTCTATGCGCAGTGCCTCGGAGGCACCATCGAGGTGTTGATGCCGCACGCCGGAACGCCCGCTGAAGCGCATGTGCCGGCCGAGTGGCGCGACAAGATCATGCACGTCCGGATGAGGGCCGGCGAAAACGTACTGATGGGGTCGGATGCCCCTCCCGGTCATTATGCAAAGCCGGTGGGCATCTCCGTGTCGGTGCAGATCGGCGATCCCGCCGAGGCCGAGCGTGTCTTCGATACGTTGGCCGAGGGCGGCTCCGTTACGATGCCGTTGTCGCAGACATTCTGGGCGCAGCGCTTCGGGATGCTCGTCGATCGCTTCGGCATCCCCTGGATGATCAACTGCGAGTGACCGAGCCGCGGCGCACCGTTCGCATCGACCGACCGTTGGGGATGGCCGAACATGGGAAGCGGAGGGAGAACACGCGATCGACAATGCCGAGCGGATGATCGCGCCAAGTCGGCGCGGTGCCGATCCGACTCCCCTCGGCGAACCCCTTGTCGATCATCAATCCATCGAAGGGAGGAGCAGACCATGAATGAATCAGGAATTGGGAGACGATGGGTGGGGCTTGCGCCGTACCTGTTGAGCCTGCTGCGCATCGTTGCCGCCGTGATGTTCATACTTGCCGGCACGATGAAGCTCTTCGCGTATCCGATCGGCATGCCGCCGAAGGGGACCACGGCATCGTTCCCGACGCAGATATGGTTCGCCGGAGTGCTGGAGGCGTTCGGCGGAGGCTTTGTGCTGCTGGGCTTCTGCACGCGTCCGATTGCGTTCGTGCTGTCCGGTCTGATGGCCGTTGCATACTTCCAGGCTCACCAGCCGCAGGCGTTCTGGCCCACCATGAACGGTGGCGTCGCCGCGGTGCTCTACTGCTTCGTGTTTCTCTACATCTCGGCCGCCGGGCCTGGTCCCTGGAGCGTCGACGCGATGCGGCGGAAGGTTCCCGCGTGATCGAGCATGAGCGACGGGGTATGAGTTGGTGCTCCGTTGTTGTCGCGGAGTTGACTCTGCGACCGGGTGCAGCGCGGCGTTGCCGGGCGTCGGAGTCGAAAAAGGCGTGACCGGGTATCGTCAGCGGATCGTGCTGTGGCTCCGAAGTCTCCCGGCGATTCTTCACGTCGGCACGGCCGCGATCATCGTCCGCCCGCCGCCCGCCGCCCGCTCACGGCTTGCGCGGGCACGCTTCAGCAGCACGTCACGCTCGCGGGTGTTGCGGGTGAGAGCGGCGGCCCGCTCGAATTCAGCGCGGGCCTCCTCGTTGCGGCCGAGCTTTACGAGCAGGTCGCCGCGCACGCTCGGAAGGAGATGGTAGCCCTTCAGCGCAGGCTCGGACATCAACTCGTCGACGATCTCCAGTCCGGCGGCGGGGCCGAACGCCATCGAGATCGCGACCGCGCGGTTCAACTCCACGACGGGGGAGGGCATCAGTTCGGAGAGCGCGTCATAGAGCGCCGCGATGCGTTCCCAGTCCGTCGCATCGGCGGTGCGGGCGCGGGCATGGCAGGCGGCGATGGCGCCCTGCAGGCCGTAGGGGCCAAGCGCTCCGCCGAGATTCTCCGCGCGCTCCAGCGCCGCAAGTCCGCGCCTGATGAGCAGCTGATCCCAACGTGCGCGGTTCTGGTCCAGCAGCAGCACCGGCTCGCCCGAGGGCCCCACGCGCGCGCGCAGCCGCGATGCCTGGATCTCCATCAGCGCAACCAGGCCATGCGCCTCCGGCTCATTGGGCACCAGTTCGGCAAGGATGCGGCCGAGCCTGAGCGCCTCCTCGCAGAGCGATGGGCGCATAAGGTCGTCGCCGGCGGTGGCGAAGTACCCCTCGTTGAAGATCAGGTAGATCACCTGAAGCACCGGCGCCAGGCGGGCCGTGAACTCAGGACGCAGCGGCATATCAAACGGAACGCGCGCCTCGGTCAGCGTCCGCTTGGCGCGCACGATCCGTTGTGCCACCGTCGGTTCCGGCACCAGGAACGCGCGCGCAATTTCGGCCGTCGTCAGGCCGCCCAGCAGCCGCAGCGTCAACGCAACGCGAGCGTCGGAGGAGAGCACGGGGTGGCAGGCCGTGAAGATCAGGCGCAGAAGGTCGTCGCCGACGTGGTCGTCGAGCGCTGCGTCGATGTCGATCGCGTCGGCCGAGAGCTGCAACTCGATCTCGCGAGCGATCTCCTCCTGCTTTCGATCGAACAGCGTGCTTCGCCGCACGTGATCCACCGCGCGATACTTCGCCGTGGCCATCAGCCACGCCCCCGGATTTGCCGGGATCCCCGTCTCGGGCCATCGCTCGAGCGCGGCCACCAGCGCATCCTGCGCGAGGTCCTCCGCGATGCCGACGTCGCGGACCACGCGCGCCAGGCCCGCGATCAGCTTCGCCGATTCGATGCGCCAGACCGCGTCGATCGTTCGTTGGATATCCGTGTGTGCCATCGTCGTCAGCGTTGCGGATGAGTCGCGCCGGCACATGCCGGTCGATCGGACAGATCTTTGACAACTCCATCGTTCCGGCGCCGCGCCGTCGGTGTCGTGCGGTCGATGCGGCGATTGCACTCCGCGCGGATGCCCCGAGGTCGTCGGGGCATCGCTTCAACTGCCTGCCGGGGCTGCGTGTGATATCGAAGCAACCCCGGCGCCGGCGTCTCCTGAAGTCGTCTCCTGAACCGACCTACTGCTTCGCCTCGTACTCGGTGCGTATCTGTTCCTTCAGCTCACGGCGCTCCGGTGTGAACTCCTCGCCGAGGTCGTCGATCTCGCCCACCAGCCGAATCTCGATCTCCGAATCCGGACATCCCGGATTGGGGCAGCGCTTCACCCATTCGATCGCCTCCTCCATGGACTTCACCTGCCAGAGCCAGAAGCCGGCGATCAGCTCCTTCGTCTCGGCGAACGGACCGTCGATCACCGTTCGGTTTGCGCCGGAGAACGCCACGCGCACCCCCTTCGAGCTCGGGTGCAGCCCTTCGGCGGCGAGCATGATCCCGGCCTTGACCAGTTCCTCGTTGTACTCGCCCATCGCGTCCATGAGTTCCTGGCTGGGCATGACTCCCGACTCCGAGTCGCTGTTCGCCTTGACGATGACCATTACGCGCATTGCTCTGTCTCCCATGAGTTTTGATATTCCGGCCGGCGTCGGGGCCGATCCGACCGCTTCGACGTGCCCTGCCTTTGATGATACGTCGAACGAAGAGACGCACGATCGACACGGCGTTGAAATTTTTTTTTTCGGGCTCTGCAACGAGGTGCTCCTCGCCGGTGCGCGGCGCGTATGTGAGCCCGCCGATGCGATGCGCCTTGTTGTACCGGAGTCGACTCCGGCGCCCGTATCATCGGCGATGCATCTGTGCGACGCGGGCGATCCAACCGCCGGGTGGGGTCTGTCTCATAGCACATGGAACGGCGGGAACGTGGTTCTCGCATCCTGCCCGGTTCCTCCGAGCCGCGGCGGCGATCACGTGTTCCTGTATATTTGCATCCCCTCGGGGCCGAGCGCCCATGTCCGTTGCGATCTTCAGCGCATTTCCAAACATCTAGAAGGAGAAGGCCACATGAGCCAGGTTCGTGTACTTGTCGGCACGCGCAAGGGCGCGTTCATTCTGACGTCCGACGAAGCCCGGAAGGACTGGGAGGTGAGCGGTCCGCACTTCGCGGGCTGGGAGATCTACCATGTCAAGGGGTCGCCGGTGAACCCGGACCGTCTGTACGCCTCGCAGACGAGCGGCTGGTTCGGACAGCTTATCCAGCGCTCCGACGACGGCGGCAAGACGTGGGAGCCGATGGGGAACGAGTTCACGTACGCCGGCGAAACCGGCACGCACCTCTGGTACGACGGGACGCCGCACCCGTGGGAGTTCAAGCGCGTCTGGCATCTGGAGCCTTCGCTCACCGATCCCGATACCGTCTATGCGGGCGTCGAGGATGCGGCCATCTTCCGCTCCACCGACGGCGCGCGTACCTGGACCGAGCTCTCCGGCCTGCGCGAGCATCCATCCGGACCGAAGTGGCAGCCGGGCGCAGGCGGCATGGGGACGCACACGATCGTGATCGACCCGACGAACCACGACCGGATCTTCGTGGCCATCTCGGCGGCGGGCGTCTTCCGCACCGACGACGCGGGCGCCACCTGGAAGCCGGTCAACACCGGCCTCCGCTCCGAGTACATTCCGGATCCGAACGCCGACGTCGGCCACTGCGTGCATCGCATCGCGCTGCATCCGTCGCGCCCCACCACGCTCTTCATGCAGAAGCACTGGGACATCATGCGCTCCGACGATGCAGGCGAGACGTGGCGCGAGGTGAGCGGCAATCTGC
>CAZJYH010000167.1:0-8982 GCA_964549365.1 uncultured Alphaproteobacteria bacterium | reverse complement strand
GATATCGCGCGTGCCGCCGCCGCTCGACTGCACCGTCACCTTGATGCGGGCGCCGACGCCGAAGCGGTTGGCCTTCACGCCGCGCAGCATCAGGGTAACCCAGTGGTTCGCGTTCCCCGGGTTCTGGTAGAGCGTGTTGCGGGCAACGTCCCCCTCGAACGCGCCACCCATCTCCTCGAAGATGTCCTGGTCGCCGTCGTTGTCGATGTCCGCGAAGGCGATGGCGTGCCCCTTCTGCAGATGCCCGAAGCCGCCGGCGCTGGTCACGTCCTGAAAGACTTTCCCGCCGGCGTTGCGGAACATCCGGTTCGGCACCAGCGCCTCGATATCCGGGTGGCCGGTCCCCACGTAGAAGTCGAGCCAGCCGTCGTTGTCGAGATCTCCGTAGTTCGCCGACATGCCGAACAACGTCTTGTCGAGGTGCATCTGCTGCGCGACATCGGTGAACGTGCCGTCGTGATTGTTGCGATACAGCTTCGTGACCGCCACCGTGTGCGGCTTGCCGAGATAGTCGTTGACATACGGTCCGATCACGTCCATGATCGCCGGCAGGCCGTTGATCACGCCCTTCGGATTGCCGCCGAAGTCGGAGACGTACAGGTCGAGCCAGCCGTCGTTGTCGTAGTCGAAGAAGAACGTCGGGAAGCTGAAGAACGGATCCTGCACGCCGGCCGCCACGGCCACATCCTTGAAGCTCCACTTCCCGTTCTTCATCCCCATGTTCTTCATCAGCTGATTCGGGCCGCCGAACTGCGAGATGTACAGATCGATCAGCCCGTCGTTGTCCATATCTCCCCAGCCGCACGCCTTGATCATCCCCTGCACATTCAGGCCGATCTCCGACGCGATGTTCGTGAAGGTCCCGTCGCCGTTGTTGCGGTAGAGCATCGAGGGATGCAGGATCGCCGTCGTCTCACAGCCGATGAACAGATCGAGATCGCCGTCGTTGTCGAAATCGCCCCAGGCCGCCGCCTCCGTCGGATGAAAGAAGAGAAGCCCGGCCGCCACCGTCGCGTCGGTGAACGTTCCGTTCCCGTTGTTGCGCAGAAGCGTGCTCGGCTGGCTGCCGTAGTTCCCCATCCACGCGCCGCGCGTGATCAGCACATCGACATAGCCGTCGTTGTTGTAGTCGGCATGAAACATGTTCAGCCCCCCCAGCACACCGGTCAGGCCCGCCTCCTTCGAGGCCTGGGTAAAGGAGCCGTCGCCGTTGTTGCGGAAGTAGAGCACCGGATCGTTGACACCCCAGGAGGAGGTGAGGATATCGATGTCGCCGTCGAGATCGAAGTCCTCCATGCTCGCGCCGCCGGAGAGCCGCGACGCATCCAGACCGAGATCCGGGGCGATATCCGTGAAGCGCGGAAGCGGATACTCCGACGCGAACAGGTTCTCCGGATACAACCACTCGACGGGCACGAGAGTGGGGTATTCCCCAAGCGTCATATACGCGATGTTCAACAGCCACCGCGATTTCACGTCATCGGGGCATTCCTTCAATATGGACTTGTACACCTCGATCGCGCCGCGCGAGCCGCGTTGGATCGAGTGCTGCCCCCCCTTCTGAATCGGGAACAGACAGGATTGCGCGGTGTGGTTCATCACGCAGTTGTCGATCTCCCCCTGGCGCAGGTATGCAAAGGCCAGCAGGCGCCGGCACTTCAGGCGCAGCGCGGAGTCGATGCCGGGGCGCGCCAGCGCGTTGGTGAGCCCCACGATCGCCGAATCGTTCATCCCCGCGTACACCATCTCCTGGAAGAGGTAGAACTCGTAGCTCGGCTCCTTCCTCACCACGCCGCTGTAATAGGCAACGCGGGCGGCGTTGGCCAGCGGGTTGCGATAATCGCGCGAGAACTTCGTGCCGATCTCGGCAAGGATCTCCAGCATGTTCTCCGAACGCCCCGACCGCTGCGATTCGAAGATCACCGCCGGCGAATCCGCGCGCGGCTGGCAGATGACGCCCCGCGGCATCGCCGTGCCGATGAGCATTGTGACCAGGGAAAACGTGAGTACTGATACAGAGCGATTCATTCGAGACTCCGTGGGAGTTTGGGCGTCGCATGACCGGCGCCGGTCTGAGCGCGCCGGCCGACGTCGCTGCGAGCGGGGGTGATCACCAAAAAATCGGAGATCGTTGGATTGACTGATCGAGTGGAACGAACGGCAGGATTCGCGCGCTCCGGTGACGACGGCCGGGTAACTGATGAGGGCGCGCAAGTGTGGAGAAACATAGTGCGCCTTCGGTTCACGTGCAAGAGCAGACGCCCCTCCGCGCATGGATGCGGAGGGGCGTCCCGGGCTCAACCGATGGCACCGGCGTTTGGGGGCGTGTCGGTTCGGCCGGTGCCGCTCTAGTCGTGCATATGATCATGATGATGATGCTCCTGCATCGCGGGGGCATCGGCGCGCGGCATCTGAATCGGCGTACGCTCGACCAGCGTGACCCCCTTGTCCCCCTCGCGGATCTTCACAACCCGATCCATCTCCACCTTCGTGAGCACCTGACGGGTGTGCGATCCGGGCCAGTCGATCGTGATCGAACAGATGCCGCGCGCGTCGCCGAGGCCAATCTCCTGCTGCAACGACGACGAGCCGAACGAACCGCCCGTGCCGACGGTAGCGTAGATGTTGCACGGCTTCCCCGAGCGCCCTCTCACCATGATCTTGATCCGGGCGCCGATCGCGCATCGGTTCGCCTTCACGCCTTCGAGCATCAGCGTGATCCAGTGATTCCTGTTCCCCGGATTCCGGAACAGGACACGACGCGCGAGATCCGTCTCGAACGCCCCTCCCATCACCTCGAACACGTCCTGATCGCCGTCGTTGTCGACGTCGGCGAAGGCGATGCCGTGTCCCTTCTGCAGATGCCCGAAGCCCCCCGCGGTGGTGACGTCCTGAAAGACCTTGCCTCCGGCGTTCCTGAACATGCGGTTCGGGATCAGCGTGTTCAAATCCGGATTGCCGGTGCCGGCGTAGATGTCGAGGAATCCGTCGTTGTCCAGATCACCGAAATTGCACCCCATCGCAACAAGCGTCTTGTTCAGATGCACCTTCGCGCCAACGTCGGTGAAGGTGCCGTTGCGGTTGTTGCGATACAGTCGCGGCACCTCCGCGATCGGTGGGTGCCCGAGATAATCGTTGACCAACGGCCCGAGAACGTTCGTGATGGGCGCTTCGTTCGCGGCGCCCGTCGGCTTTCCACCATAATCGCTGACGAAGATGTCGAGCCAGCCGTCGTTGTCGTAGTCGAAGAAGAAGGCCGGGAAACTGTAGATCGGCTCGCGCACGCCCGCCTCGAGGCCGACGTCGGTGAAGCTCCACTTCCCGTTCTTGTTCCCGTTGTTCCGCATCAACCGATTCGCGCTGCCGTGCGAGGAGATGTAGAGGTCGATCAATCCGTCGTTGTTGTAATCTCCCCATGCGACCGCCTTGACGAACCCCTGGATGTCGAGCCCGACCTCGTGCGCAACGTCGGTGAACGTGCCGTCGTGGTTGTTCCGGAACAACTCGCACGGCGCCAACTGGCTCGACGTCTCGTTGCCGACGTAGAGATCGAGCCACCCGTCGTTGTCGAAATCGCCCCACGCCGCCGAGAGATCCGGATGGAACGTGAGCATTCCTGACTCGATCGTCACATCGGTGAACGTGCCGTTCCCGTTGTTGCGCAAGAGCGAGTTCGGTTGATTGCCGAAGGGCCCGAGCCATGCGCCGCGCAGGATGTACACATCGGCGTAGCCGTCGTTGTTGTAATCGGCGTGCACCATGTTCAAACCGCCGATGATCCCCTTCAGCCCGGCCTCGTTCGTCCGCTCGGTGAACGTGCCGTCGCCGTTGTTCTCGAAGTACTGATCCTGCCCGCGCATGTCCCAGTTGGACGTCATGATGTCCATGTCGCCGTCGTTGTCGAAATCCTCCACGCAACACCCCCCTGAGAGCGTCGGCAGATCCAGCCCAACCTGCGGCGCGATATCGGTGAAGCGAGGCAGGTCGTAGTCCGAACGGAAACTCTTCTCAGGTATCAGCCACTGCGCCGGCACCTTCGCCGGATATTCTCCGAGCGTCATGTACGCGACGTTGAGCAGCCAGAGCGCGCGGGCATCATCGGGATGTTCACGAAGCACAGCGCTGTAGTCCTCGATCGCCGCGCGCGAGCCGCGCTGTATCGTGTGCACGCCCCCCTTCTCGATCGGGAACAGACACGATTGAGCGGTATGATTGGTGATGCAGTTGTCCTGCTCGCCCTGGCGCATGTGCGAAATGCCGAGCATCATGCGCAGTATCCACCGCTCCTCCGAGGTCAGCCCCGGCCGGGCGAGCATCTTCTCGAATCCCTCGACCGCCTTGTCGTTCATGCCGGAAAGCAACATCTCCCGGTAGAGCGCCATCTCGTCGCTGGGATTCGTCTTCACCGTTTCTGTGTAGTATTTCACACGCGCCGTGTTGGCGAACGCATTCTTGTAGCTGGTCGGGAGTTTCTCGGCGATCTCCTTCAACAGCTCGACCATGGTTCCGGTGCGTCCCGTGCGTTGAGCATCGCTCAGCGTCACGGTCTGCGGATTGGGGCCCGGTTGAGCGTTCAGGATATGGGGGATGAATGCGAGGCCGCAGAGAAGCAGCCGGAATGTTCGCGTCATATGGAGTTGGGATGAAAACGGAGGCCGCGCATGCGCCGCACGGATCGATCGATCGCTCCCACGATATGTCACACGGCATTCCGGTCACGGCGGCCACGTCATCAACGCGGCGAAGACGGCCGCGCGGCCGGACCCCGGAGAGGAAGCTCCGAATGGATATACGGTGTTATGAGGACCGCGATCGAGCACGCGCCGAAACAGGCAGCACGCGGGGCAATGGAATCGGGAGATAGGTCGATCGGTGAAACCCGGATCGTCGGCGAAAGTTTCCGGGGAGCGCGGGCGGGCTCACATTACACGAAGGCGACGGCCGCCGCCGGTTGCGCGCCGTCGCCGATCGCATTGAGATCACATACGCGATGTGGTCCATGACACCCTGCCGCTCACGTCGTGACGCTCCCATCGTGCGTGCCCGCGTCGCGTGCGTCAGGCGCCTTCGCCCCACGGCATTTGCCGCCGTCCGAGACGTGCCGCCACCGCCGCGGTGTCGACGATCGGCATGTGTTCGTCCACCAGCGCAAGCGTGTCGCGCACGAGCGCCTCGAGTTCGAACGCGGCCTCGGGTATCGGCGCGCCGAACAACCCGTCGAGTCGGTCGGCAAGACGATCGGGCACGATCGTCATCTCGCCGATCAATCGCCGCATGCGTTTGAACTGGAACGTGGTGAAATACAAACGATTCAGCCCCGCGAGTATCGCCACGATGTTCTGCGCGCTCTCGACGAGAGTCTGGTGGTACCATATCACGGCATCGCGTGTGGTGAACTGCCCGAGCAATCCCCACACCGGAAAGAATCCGAGGTGCTTGCGCACCATCGCCTCGGCCAGCGCGTCGGGATAGGCGCGCGCCCGTTCCTTCCACCGTTCGATCCACTCCTCACCGTGCAGCGCGATGCAGATCAGCGTCCCCTCCAGCGCCTTCTGCAGCGGCGACTCCACGTCCAGCCCCACGAGCACCGCGTCGAGCACCCCTTCCCATGCCGTGATGGTGATGTGCCCGATCTGCACCTCGACACCGTCCAGATGGTACGCCTCCATCAGCGATCCCTCATCGCGGCTCTCCACCAGCCACTTCCGCTCCCCGCCGCCGAGGCCGGCGCGCACGTCGGCCAGCCACTCCTCATCCGGAAGTTCGGCCTCATAGTAGAGCGTCATGTCGATGTCCGAGTTGTGGTCGGCGATCCCCTTCGCCACCGAGCCCGTCACCATCGCGGCGCGCAGGGCGGGGTGATCGGTGTGAGCTGCTGCAACGCGTTGGGCGAGATCGAAGAGAATGCGGCTTGCGTCGGTCATGTTCGGGCTCCTCAAGTGAACGCGAGAGATCCCCGCCCTACGAGGCACACGGCGCCGGGTTGCGGCGCCATCGACAACGAACACCACGCCCGATGTCCAATTCGAGACGCATGGCGACTCTTTCCTCGAGTATGACGCCGGCACGGCAATCGCGCCGGTATGAGACCGGACCCGGCCGGAGACCGGAGGCCGCAACGGCGCATGCCGGCACAATCCAAATCGACCGCTCGGTAACCGGACTATCATCGTTCCGGCAGCGGCCGCCCGTATCCACCCAAACACGAACAATCATCATGAAGAACCGACCGAGCTTCCATCGCATCGCGATGCTCATCTGCGCAACGCTCCTGGTGGCCGTGGCCACCGTCGCCACATCCAGGGAGGCAGCGGCACAGTGCTGCAAGCAGTACGGCGTGTACATTCAGAACACGGTGCCGGCCGCCTGTCTGCCTCTGACGGTGACCGCGTCGTTCTCGAACTTCACGACCAACACCAGCACACACAACGCGTACGGCCTCACGCAATTCACGGCGCCCAATCCTCCCGGATGCTGGGGGACGCTCGTCGGCCTGTCGATCAACGGCGTCCCGGTGCCTCCGCCGTTCACGGGCCAGACGGTCGATATCGGCGGCGGCTGCAAGATCTCCGTCGGCATCATCTCCGACGCCGTCAACGGCTGCATCACGATCGTATTGTTCTGATCATCGGCACCGAAGGGGTCGCATCCACCCGTCGTGCTCTCGTACGCTTTCATCGAATCCACGGAGGCATCGCAATGACACGAACATCCCTTCGCGCCCGGATCGCGGCGCTCACATACACGCTCGTGCTCGCGGTGCTTGTGGCTATCGCAATCTCGACAACCGCATCCGCACAGGCAGGCTGCTGCTCAACGTACTCGATCACGATTCAGGCGCCGGTGCCGGCCTCATGCTTCCCGATCACCGTCGACACCCGCTGGAGCAATGGTCTCAAGGGCACCAGCACGCACACGGCGCCCGGCACGATCGTCGTCCACGCGCCGATTCCGCCGGGCTGCCGGCATGAGCCACTGCTCGGCCTCATGATCAACGGCGTGCCGATCCCGTTCCCGACCATACCTCCACCTGGGTGCCTTCCGACCGTCACGCGCGGCGGATGCACCTAAACGATCTGCTTCGTCCGGAACGCCGTCACCGGTTGCCTGGACATCAACATCCGGTAGCCATCGCCGGTCAGCGCGCCTCGCGTGCGCGCGCTGACCGTCACGGGATGACTCGACGATCCCGGCAACCGGGGCGCGTCGGCCGGCGGGCACTTTTCATGTCGGCCGGCGGGCACGTCGCAGCCGACAATCACACAGGCATGCTCACATCACATCATGGAGATCCCACAATGACAATCGGAACCAACCGCACACGCATCGCAGCCTTCATCTGCGCAACACTCCTCGTGGCCGTGGCCGCTGTCGCCACACCGAAGGAGGCAACCGCGCAGTGTTGCACGAGATACAGTGTCCTCGTGCAGAACACCATCCCGGCCGCCTGCTTCCCGCTGAAGGTGACCACTGCGTGGTCGAGCCTGCTGCTTCACACCACCGGACATACCGCTCCCGGGCTCGTCACCGAGATCGCTCCGACTCCTCCGGGATGCTGGGGGACGCTCGTCGGCCTGTCGATCAACGGTGTCGCGGTGCCGCCGCCGTTCACCGGCCAGACGGTCGATCTCGGTGGCGGCTGCAAGGTCTCCGTCGGCATCCTCTCCGACGCCGTCAACGGCTGCATCACGATCGTATTGTTCTGACGCCTCGGCGGCAATGATCGAAGCGCATGGGGAGCGATCGAGCGGCAACCGGCCGGCGCGGGCACACCGCGTGATCCGCTCCCCACGCATCGAGCGCGCCGCGCATTCGGCAGGCAACACGATACGGCATGTCCGGCGATGTCCAATTCCCCCGCCGCCGTGGCTCTTATCGGTATCACGCATCGCGCGAGCCGTTCCGGTTCTCCACCCCGCATCCGAATCGTCCATATCCATCAAGGCACATGGGTTCCGATGCTCGTCGAATGCCCCCGCCTTGTCCAACACTTCGGATGCGTTCGCGACGACCGCCGATCGCACATCGTGCACGGCACCTTCCGCGTTGATCGCGGAGCCGTCGAAGATGATCCCCGAAGGAATCGCGCACACCGTTCAGCACGCAGAACGCGCGGTGGCGATGTATCAGAACTCATTCACTCAATCAGGGAGAACTCACCATGACACTTGCATCAAACCGATCCCCCATCGCCGGCCTCATGTGCGCACTCGCGCTCATCGTGATGGCCTCGCTGGCAACGTCGACCAACGCTTCGGCCCAGTGCTGCAGGACATATGCCGTAACGGTGGCCCCGTCCGTCCCGGCATGTGCTTATAATCTGACCGTGACCACCACGTGGACCAACGGAATCGGCGCCAGCACGGTGTTCACGGGACCGGGCACCAAGACCGAAACCGCCCCGGTCGTGCCCGGCTGCTGGCAGTCGCCGCTGACCTCGCTCACGCTCAACGGCGTCGCCGTTCCTCCGGCCGGTGGTGGTCCGATCGATCTCGGCGGCGGGTGTTTCGTCAACGTGGCCCTCGTCGTGTCGGCCTCCAACCCGTGCATCACGATCGTGATCTTCTAGGGCGTCGTTCATTGCGAGACGTACGCGTGGGGAGCGAGCGAGCGCCGGCATGGGCAGACCGCACGATCGGCTCCCCACGTGTACCACACACCACGCATCGAGCACACCGCCATGCCGCAGGCTCACCGTACGGCGCTTCACGCGATGTCCAATTCCCCCGCCCACGTTGCTCTTACCGCGTGTCGAAGGATCGGCGTCGATCGGCCGCGCCCAGCACGATCGAAGCGGTCGGCGGCAATCGTTGCGCGCCTCCACACCAGGAATCATCGCGCGCAACGGTGAGGGCGGGTCACTCACGAGCGGCACATCACCGCGCAGCTACAACGCCCTCGACATCCATCCAATCCCAACAGGAGAGAGCAATGACACACTCAACACTTCGGACTCGAATTGCCGCAGTCGCATGTACGATG
>CAZJYH010000166.1:1108-8987 GCA_964549365.1 uncultured Alphaproteobacteria bacterium | reverse complement strand
GTGGTCATCCTTCGGGTCCAGCGCGGTCGTGTCCGCGTAGCCCTCGCGCGCGATCTCGGCGATGCCGGCCACGCCCGGCGGCTCGGCCGAGGAGTGGTAGAAGAGGACGCCGTCGCCCGGCTTCATCTCGTCGCGCATGAAGTTGCGCGCCTGGTAGTTGCGCACGCCGGACCAGAACGTGGTGCCGTCGCGTTGGAGGTCGTCGATCGAGTAGCAGTCCGGCTCCGACTTGAGGAGCCAGTAGTTCTTCTTCGCGGGCATGATCACTGCGGCTAGTTGGAAGGAACGCTTGATTGAAGAAAGACGGTGCGAAACTAGGGGACGGCGGGGAGAATTACGAATGACGAATGGGGAATGACGAGGGGGGGGGGACGAGTTGAGGTTCCTGCGGCCTGCGACGTCGGCCGACGCCATGTTCCGGAGGCATTGGGTTCGGCAGTGGAGCGGCGGTGGGTTGAGCCGGGGCGGATGTTGGGGATGAGACGCGGAAGATGTTTCTTCGGAAGACCACTTGCATTTGAGATGTTACTGAATGTATGTTTGTGGCGTTCCTGCAAAACACCATTTCCCCCTCTCTTCACCGTGCGCGCTGTCAGTCAGCACTGTCGGGTAGATCGCCGTGGCCGTATGTCTAAGCTGGCGATCCCGCCCCACTAACAGGCTCTCACGCTGCATGCGCATTCAATTGCTAGCGGCATTCAGTGCGATCGCGCCCAATGTCAATAAATGGCATTGCGTGCAAACGCAATGAGTTCGACAAGGCTATTTCGTACTACTCAACGGAATAATTTTATATCATGGAGCTTCAATGAAGCGCATAATCCACTTTCGGGAATTCCTCTCTCCAAAAGTGCAAGAGATATTCGACTCTCTCTCATTTGCCAGCCGTGTTGCGGTTGAGGATGCCTTCTTTCCCGAAGGGCCAATGGGTGTATTGCTGCCATCGCAACAGGAAGCGATTGACGCGATTAGCAGGGCAATCCTTGACCTCGACCTCTCCACTGACGAAGCAATAGATCTTGATCGACAGGTTAGCGAAAAGCTCGGCCGGCAGCTTGGCATGAACTTCTTTGCGCTCCGAGCCGTTCAATTCCTTCATGGCGGCACTCAGCCACGCTACTTCGAAGGTACGCCGACATGGTACTCGCGTGTTGCCGATATTCTACCTCCAGCAACAGGCTACACGCCGTGGAACACCGGCGCCGACCATCGTCGAAAGTTCCTGAACGCGAACGCCCGGCTGGTTCGTTCGGTTGGTGCACGACCCGAGCGTTCGGCTGTCGGTTTCTGGGGCGAATGGGAGCCTCCGTCGCTGGCCGACCCCGTTACCGAGTACATCGAACATGGGGTGCGGCATGTTCATTACCCCGTGTTTGCCTATGACAACAATGAGTGGGGTCGTTTGGTAGGCCCATCCCGTTCGGGGAATAGCGACTGCATGAACACCGACCCATTCGTGTTCGGTTGCGAATTCTATTACGTGTGCTGTCATCAGGAGAAGTTCCCGACAATGCGTAACCTTGAGCGTGGTTCAGTAATACTCTTCGGCTCGCGGCGAAGTCATGAGTTCGTGCTGGATACTGTCTTTGTGGTCGCAGACTATCTGCGATGGCCGGAAGATCGCGAGCTCATCGAACGCCGCACCCCTACGATCTACCACCGCGTGACGCTCGATTATTTGGACCCAAATCCGTTGCCTGAGCCCAAAGAGCCTGTGAAGTTCTATATCGGCGCCACATACGAGCGTCCGGTTCACGGAATGTTTAGTTACGTCCCTTGTCTGGAGAGGTCGGGAGCCCCGGATGGTTTCGTACGGCCGAAGATCGAGTACAGCGATGCGTTGCCCTTCATCAGCCCCGACAAGACTCAAGGGATATCGACGCGTTTGCTTGTTGATCTCGATGAGGCCCAGAGTACCTGGAACGCAGTGACTGATGTCGTCACGAGAGCAGGACTATGCCTGGGTTTCGAGATGGAGATGCCAGTAGACGCAACGACACATCAGCAGGGGAGAGGGGTTATATGAAATGCACTCAACTATGCACAGTATTCCAGATTCTGTTGAGATCTAGCTTTCAGCTCCGTCACCTCCTTATTCCCCATCCTCTCCCAAACCCACCAACCACGCGGCCTGCAAGCCAGAACTCCAACTTGAGGAGCCAGCCCTTCCTCGCAACCACGATCCCTCCGCGTACGATAGGACACGAACAACGATAACCTGCCTCGTGCGGAAGGAGCCCCCCCTCCGGTACCCAAACATGTACTGTGCGCCGAGGCGCGCTCGATCTAGTTTTGCTGCACCGTTCCAACGCCGTCGCTCTCGCTCTCTGAGGTCCGGCGGCGCATGATACCCCCACCCCACCGACCGACAACCGTTCAGGCATCGTTCAGGGCCGGATGTGCTCCGATACAGTGCGGCGCATACACATGTCGGCATCACTCACAACGTAGTACATGGAGGAAATGATGAATACAATACGGAGGTCACATCGTACCGGCGCGCGGCTCGTATGGGCCGTGCTCCTGGTGAGCATCCTGGCGTTCGCCGATGCGCGCGCGCAACGCTTCGAACGGCTCTTCGGCGGCACCTGTACCGAGGAGGCACACAACGGTGTGCAGCCGGTGAGCGAAGGGGGATACGTCGCCGTCGGGCAGACGAACAGCACAACCGGATGCGGCGCGACGGACGTCTACGTGGTGCGAACGAAGGATGACGGCACGCTCCTCTGGTCGCGCTCGTATCACATCGGCATACGGAGCGTGGGGAACGACATCGAGGAGGTGAAGACGGCGGCCGGCACCTGCGACGGCTTCATCATCACGGGCGAAACGCGGGATCCGGCAGGATGCAACGGCGTGAACCAGGATCTCCTGGCGCTCCGCATCGACCGCTGCGGGAGCCTGATATGGGTGCGCACGGTCGACGACAATTCCGGCTACGAGACGGGATGGGATGTGAAGGTGGCCGCCAACACCGATTTCATCATCGCGGGGACGACGACCTCCGACGGCTTCCTGGTGCGCTTCAACGCGACGGGCACGTTCCTCTGGGGGCGGAAGTACGATGGATCGCAGCACGGTCTGGATTACTTCTATGCCGTGGACGAGGCGGCAAACGGCGACATCATCGCAGCGGGCGGAACGCACAGCACCGTCAACAACGGCCTCGACGGCTGGATCGTGCGCGTCTCGAGCACCGGCGCCTTTACGTCGACCATGCACAATGCCCTCTCGTACGGCGGCTCGGCGTCGTCCGACGATTTCCGTTCGGTGCAGGAGCTGCGGACCGGCCCGACCAGCGGCGACATCGTTGCCGTCGGCAGGACGGACCTCCTGAACGGCGGCAACCCGGACGTGGCGTTGGTGGAGGTGAGCCCCGACCTCTGCAGCCGTCAGACCGCGCAGGGGTACGGCGACTCCGGTCCCGACGAAGGGTTCTGCGTGCGTGAGATCGCGCCGCCCACCGCGGGCGACACGTGCAATCTGATCGTCACCGGCTATCTCACGCCGCCGGCCTCGGTCACCCACGGCGGTCAGGATGCGTTCCTGAAGGAGTTCCGGAGCGGCACGCTGGCCCAGCTCCCCGGTGCCACGGGCGCCATCTACGGAAGCTCCAGCAACGACATGGGATGGTCCTTGTCGCCGGTGAATACGGTTGCCGGGTCCGTCACCGCCGGCTACATCGTGGCGGGGCGCGGCTACGGCACCGCCGCCGATCCGCAGCAGCTCTACCTGTTCAAGACGGACGCGGCGCTCAGCGACAACTGCACCGAGGTCTACTACAGCGCTTCCGATCCCGGGCTCGGCTTCAACCCCCAATGCTACACGAGCGTGCAGGATGCGGGGACGGAGTGCACGCCGGGGATGGATTCGAGCTGCAACAACTGGCAGTCGCAGATATGCTACACGCCGGACGGCATCACCGTCCGCGACATCTCCTCGTGCCCGACGTGCACCGGTCCGAAGCGGGCCGTGGATCCGGACCTGAGCGACGGGGCGACCGAGGCCGACGAGTCGGCGCTCCTGGCCTATCCCAGTCCGATCCGAAGCGGCGCGGCGTTCACGCTGGAGTACACGCCGTCGGCCGACGGGCGCGCCGAGATCTCCGTCAGCGACATGGCCGGGAAGTTCCGGTATCACCACGCCGAGGATGCCGGCGCGGGAGCGCGGCGCGCATCGATCAGCACCGAGGGCTGGCCGAGCGGCACGTACGTTGTGCGCGTGATGCTGGACAACCGTGTGCACACCCGAAGCGTCGTCGTGCTGGCACGATAGCGAGACGGGCCTGTCGCGGAGTCTTCACGCGACGTATTGCAGGAGAGAACGTTCGGCCCCGGGCATGCTCGGGGCCGAACGGTTTTGTTGAGAGGGCATCGGGGCGCGGCCGCGCACGGGAGGAACCCCTGCCGTGCATCTCCTCTCGGCGCCCTCCCGCATCGCCTCGAAGCATGGTTGCCGATTGCGCGCCGTCGACGTATGTTCCGCGCAGTATTACTCATCGAACAACCATGGCTTCACGATACGGCCGGCGCCTTCGGGCAGCGATCATCAACTACAGCACCATCGACACCGTGTACGAGCGTACGCTGCAGACCGTTGCGATCAAGGTGCAGCCGATGATCGCGGCGGACGAGGGCGTGAGCCTGCTCACCGTCAGCAACGTTCGCGACGTCTGCGAGATCATCCGGGCCATCTTCGGCCAGCTCGACGACGACCAGGAGCACTTCATCCTGCTGGTGCTGAACCTGAACGGCGACGTCGCCGGGTACAAGGTGCTCGCCTCCGGCGCGATGGATCACGTGGTGGTCGACCCCAAGGTCATCTTCCGCAACGCGCTGCTCCTCGGCGCGGCCCGCTTCATCGTCTCCCACAACCACCCCTCCGGCAGCCCGAAGCCCTCGCAGCACGATCACAGCCTGACGCACCGCCTCGCCCAACTCGGCGCCATGATGGATCTGCCCCTGGTCGATCATATCATCTTCGCCGGCGACAAGTGCGTGTCGATGCGGGAGTTGAATCCGGAGTGGTTTTTTGGGGGGGGATCGGGTGTATAGGTTACGTCGTCGTAAAAATAATCGCTTCTGAAGACGCAAACTCGCCAAAGACAATGAGCAAAATTACCAGGTTTGAAATTAAGAAGCTTCATGGCTTCAAGACTGTGGATTTGCAGCTGACAGATAACACTTTGATCCTCGTTGGGGAGAATGGCGCCGGCAAAACCACTGTGCTGCACCTCCTTTATTACCTGCTGTCTGGGCAATGGGCTTCTATGGCCAGGTATCACTTTGAAGAAATCTCAATAACGATTGCAAATAGGAAGCACACTCTGCGTTATTCGGATCTTGAAAAATCTTTGCATGAAATAGATCATCGCGTCTTCAACCGTTTGCCTCCTACGATTCGACGGAGGCTGCAGGTGCTATTGGAGCAGAAAGAAGGCCATCTCGTCGCTGCCGAATTGGAGATGTTGTGCCATCGGTATGACATTCCGCTTCAGTATTTACTTCAGGAAGTTGACTTGTTAGGGCAATTTTCCAAGAAGAAAAATGAACAACTAAAGCAGACCCTTCGAGATATCCGCGATTCTTTCGAGGCGCAGCTTCTATATCTGCCTACATATAGGCGGATTGAGCAGGAGTTGAGCCTGATATTCAAAGGGGTGGATGAAAGAGAGCTCAAAAATAGACGAGAGTTGTTGGCTGAGCGACGAAATGACGTTGCATTCGTCGAACTGGTGGAGTTCGGAATGAAGGATGTCGAAGATGCAATCAAGCAAACGCTAGTCGATCTGGATAGGTTTGCGCGTCAGAACCTCAATAATCTGACATTCGGATACCTTGGCGATATAGTCGAACGTCGATATTCGAACGTCGATCTAAAAGGAATTATGGATGCATCTGAACAAACGATAGCAAATATACTAAATCGAATTCAAGAGCCTGTTCTCACTTCTGAAAACAAGCAGCACCTCAGAGAGATTATTGATAGCGTTAAAGCAAATAATACAAATCAAACCGAACATACGCAGGTTATTTGTCATTATTTTACGAAATTAATGACTTTTCAAAAAGAATTAGAAAAAAAGGAAACTCAAATCGTGAATTTCTGCAGTGTGTGCAATGAGTATATGGCGGACAAAGAGTTCGAGTATGATATCTCGAAATTCGGTTTCGCTATTCATGCGAAAGGAGGCGGTAATGCGAACAGAGATATTCAGCTTCACCATCTTTCGTCGGGTGAGAAGCAAATAGTTTCGCTGTTCAGTCATCTTTATCTTTCCGGAGGGGCGAATTACTTTGTGCTAATCGATGAGCCCGAATTGTCCCTCTCGGTGCCTTGGCAGAGAAGGTTCTTGCTGGATATCCGGAAAGGTCATTTCTGCACGGGTTTGGTGGCAGTCACTCATTCGCCGTTCATTTACGATAATGAGTTGAGAGGCTATGCTCATGGCCTTGGCGAATTCGTTATGTGAGGAGATGCCATGGAGATGCTTGCTGTTCATTCTGCTGCAATCGAAAGCAAGGCCTCGGCCTACCATGAATTTCTATTGCGGTATTCGCGGCGCTCGAAGGTCGTGTATGGATTCGTTGAAGGGAGGGATGATCCAACATTTTATCGTGGATTTATCGATCTATTGCTTCCTGAAGATTGGACTGTGGAGCTTTGGCCTGCGGGTGGCAAAGACCAGGTCTATCGGATCCATCGTGATGTCGACTGGCGGCGCTTTCCGAAAATGCGGGTGGGCTTTTTTGTGGATCGCGATCTTTCTCGTATCATCTCGGAAAAGCTTCCGGCAGATTCTAATATTTATGTGACGACTGGCTATTCGATCGAGAATGATATGGTGAATAAGGCGATGTGTCAAAGAGTCCTGTCTGAATTGTGCGGCTTTGGAAAGGTTGGCCATGCCGAGTTGGAGAGGATCTGTGTGATGTTTGAACAAGCGCGAGAAACTTTCTTAGAGAGTATGATCCCTGTAATGGCGTGGATTTTGTCCTGGAAGAATAGCGGCGCGAGGCCCAATCTCAACGATATCCAAATGGACGATCTGTTCTTTTTCAAAAATGGCTGTATCTATGCCAGGCCGACGCTCGAAAGCGCGGAAAGCATCTCGCGTTATGTGCACACTCAATGTGCGGTGAAATTCGACCCGGGTGTTGATATTCAGCACTTCATTGGGAAGTTTAAATCGAGCGGTGGTTATAGAAAGTATACGCGTGGTAAATTTCTATTTTGGTTTCTTATTGAATTTTGCAATGCGATTCACCGGGACGCTGGTGCGTTGTTTGCGGGAATGTCGAAATCTCCTAAGAAGAACGTGACAATGTCCTGCTCCAATGGTGTGGCCGTGATTGGCCCGCGTGCGCGAATCCCCAGTTCGTTGCGCGAATTTATTCGATCCACATATGTTGCATATGCTGCACGAGTTGAAGCTAGATTGGCCGGGGCTCGAAAATGAGAATGCCCATTGCCACTAGCATTCTTGTTCTGGCCTTTGATTTATATTGGAGAGACTGGATGCCGCATCCCTTGTGCTGGGAGGATGGACTTCGAATGATCTCGCTGCGTCGATGGCCTTGTGATTTTTAGTTGAGCTGTGTAATCTACTAGAGCTAATGATTCGTTTAGGAGCGTAAGATGGCTGCCGCCTTGGATTGAAACGAACGACATCGTTTGAATCTAGAAATTGCCGCATGCTTCCGTTAATTATTCTCTTCACACTCAGACGTTGTTCCTCCTTCTGCTATCCCCTTTCTCCGCTACGGTCCTCCGGCAGCACCTATCAAAGTTCCCCCTCCCGACGAACTTCCGCAGAGCATCCACATACCGCAGCGGCACAACACGACGCTCTTGGAGTTAATACGCCGAGCGTACCATC
>CAZJYH010000166.1:0-1098 GCA_964549365.1 uncultured Alphaproteobacteria bacterium | reverse complement strand
GTTACGTGGGGAGTTATGCTGGTAACTCCAATGCGTATTACCCCCCCCCCCCCGCCCACATTCCCCCCCAACATACCCCTAATGTCTCCCCTCGCGGTTTGTCCTCCGGCCCGCACGGCCGATAGTTTGCGCCCCGTTCGACATCCCCCGTCAACCAACTTTCTTCACTCGACCCAGGGAGCATTCGTATGGGAACTCACACCGGCCTTCTCGAACAGGGTTTCGCCGATGCACTGCAACAGGCCGCCGAGCTGGACCGCCGGCAGGCTGCCGCGCCCGAACGGCGCCACATCTGCCCCAGCCTGGGGGCGTCAAATGTTGAACTCCTCCAGGAGGAGTTGGAGTTCTACCGGACCAATCAGGCGCTGATCGATGCGGCCATCGGAAGCGTGGCCGGCCATCTCAAGACCGTAGAGGGCGCGGCGCGTTTCGCGGCGCTGCGGGCATCGCTGGAGGAGTCCGGGCCCACCGATGTGAGCGAGGGTCTGGCCTCGGATCTGTTCAACGGCACCATCCTCCCCGGCGTGCGATCGACGCTCGGGAGCAGCAGCACGGGCGACAAGGTGAAGGCGATCGGGATCGGCGCCGGCGCCGGCTATGCGTTCATCCGGGGAAAGTTCAAAGGGGGGGACCACGTGTTCGATCTGTACCACGGCCAGCATACCACGAAGCGGCACTGGAAGTGCAAGTCCTGCGAGATCGGTCTGGCGACGTACGGCGGGCCGGAGCTGAGCTTCTGGCTCGATCAGCCGCTGGAGGGGAAGATCGGCGGGCTGCTGGTCGATTTCTTCCTCGGGACGATCGGCCTCCGCTACAACTCGATCCGCGCGTTGCCGGGCGACGGCACCAAGGGGACGTTCGCCGGGGTCTCGCTGCAGTTCGGGCCGGGGCTGGGCGCCGGGTTCGGCGGATATCTGGGCAACCAGACGGCGGTCCTCAGGCCCGAGGTCACGATGATCAACACGGCCACCGGCGTCAACAGCATCGCGGTGGAGACCACGGGAAACACGGTGGCCGTCACGCTGACGAACACGCCGGGGGAGACCACGAAGCTGTGGCCCGGCGCCACCATCTACATCAAGATGCCCTCGTTCTTCA
>CAZJYH010000165.1:0-9016 GCA_964549365.1 uncultured Alphaproteobacteria bacterium | reverse complement strand
CACCGCGCTCGTCGCCGAAGCGCAGGGCGAAGTGCATGCGCATCCGGCGATGAACGGAGGCCTGCAACCCGTCCGCTGAGACGGCGATCTCGTCGGCACGGATCGTCGCGGTCCGCAGCGCGAGCGCACTCTGCATCGCCGCTCCGGTGCTCGTCGCGCGCTCGTTCGCGGGCCGATCGAGGTTCCCCTCCAGGTTGTGCGCGTATTCGTCGAGCATGGCCTGCAGATTGCCGTCGGCACAATACTCCAGAACGCGCCGCCAGTAGGGAAGGTCGCCGTCGACCCCACGCAGCAATGCCACAAGCTCGGGCGCATTGAAGAGCGACCGGAACGCCCAGCCGATGCGCGCTGCCGCGGTTCGGATCTCCGGATCGATCATTGCCTCCGGCCGCGACGCATCGAACGCGTCTCGAGGTTCCCGCGGCGATTCGCGGCGCACGGCCGGCTCGGCGAGACGGGCGAGCGAACGAAGCGCGGCGATGCCGGGCGCAGCGAGCGCGAGCAGAGCGATCACCTCGGCGAGATCCGCCGGAGGTTTGCCGAGCGTGATCTCGCCGGCCAGCAGCCGCCGCGCCTCGGCGATATGCATGCGCCAGGCCGTTCCCTCCTGCGCGCGTTCGGCAGGCCTCGTATCCTCGGTTGCTTCACCGCCGTCGTCGTGCTCGTCGACCACATCTGTCCGGATCTCGGGTTCCTCATCGGCATCGAGGGCATCCCCCGCCCATGTCGTCGCCAACGAATCGGCGCCGAACCATGCTGCGAGCGCCTCGCCGTGCGCGTGCCGATCGAGCAGCAACGGCGCCGCCCAATACCAGCGCCGGTCATCCTCCGCATCGGCCGCGGCGGGAACACCGCCATTTGCGGAATTACGGACCGTCGCAAGCAGGCGCTCGACGCGCGATCGAATGCGCAGCAGCATCTCATCTCGCGAAAGCCGCGGCACCGCCTCGGTCCCGGCCTCACGCGCAACGTCCAGCGGATCGCATGCACGCGCGAGCACCACCGCGGGATACATCAACGCCATCGTCATCATTCCGTTCTGCAGGTCGTCGCGGCGGAATCGCAACGGACCACGAAGCGCCTTGCGTGCCTCGACGGTATTCTGCAACGACGCATCCCATCCGGCCATCATACGGCGCTCGGCCTCGTAGCTGAGCAACGCGGCGATGGCCTTCGGCACAACCCGCCACGACGAAAAGATGAGATGTTTGGTGAGCCCTTCGACGCCGGGCTCCGCGAACGCCCCGGCCGGAGCGTAGTACGGCATCGATGCCGGAATCCAGGCCAGGCGCCAGGCGCCGCGATCGAGCGTCGCGGCCACAAGCGACCGCAGGCGGGCGTTCCCGGGATCGACGCGCTCATACCGCTGGACCGCATCCCAGGGGAGCAGGGCCTCGGGGGCCGCGGCAAGGTGGCCGGCCACGCGGTCTCGTTCCGGGGAACCCGGCGGCAACGCCTCGAAGTCGTTCTTGAGCCCATACCCCTCCATGAAGTTCAGGAGATACGGCGCGCTCTTCCAGAACTCGATCGTGTCGTCGGCGCCGAGCTCGCGCGCCACTCGCCGCAACCCCGCATAGGAGCGCACGTCCTGCGGCGATATCACCGCACGCATCGCCCCGGACTCGCGGAGCATTCCGTTTCGGTCATGCGACGCCGCAAGCCGTTCGGTGCGCACCATGATCGAGCGCAGCATCGTCTGCAGCTCGTCCTTCAACGTCGCGAGGCGTTCGATCCCCCCGGCGGCGGCACCGGTCACTTCACGCCGATACGCCGCCAGCGTCGTCTCGAATCGCGCGGTCGCCTCGGGATCGTTGAACAGGAAGCGGACGGTGCGCAGGAAATCACCGTAATGGTCATCCCCCTCATGGTCGTTCGCAACGGTGTACATCTTGTACGGCGTTGCCGACAGGAGCAGCACTCTCGCCTTGGTTGTGAGATCCTGATAGTTGAACATTCGATGCGCCAGACGACTGAGCGGCGCGTCTCCCTCATCCAGCAGATGCTTGAACCGCTGGAACTCGTCGAGCACAATGACGTCGGGCTCCAATGCCGTAAGACAGGTCTCGGCCAACAGCATGCGCAGCTCCGCGATGATCCGACTGTTGGCCGCTTTCAGTTCATGCGGCAGATCGGCCCGCGCCCTTCTCGACCGGACGAACTGCTCATACTGCTGAACGAATCGCTCCTTCAAGGTCGGCGACTCACCGGGCCCTCCCGAGGTCGACGACCGCAGAGCCGCGCCGTTCAGAGCCTCGACGAAATCATGGCGCAACCCTTCGTCGATGCCGCGCCGATCGTACCCGCGTATTCGCGCACGGAACGCATCGGCGCCGGAGTTCCCCTGCATCATCCTGCGCGCCGGCTCGCCCGCGCGAAACCATCCGGCGTCGCACAGAAGGAAGTAGAGCAGCACGCGCTCCTCGGCCAGCCCCATGCTCGTTCCGAGGTCGAACGACGTGCCCGGCGTGAACGAGACGATGTTGAGTTTTCGTCCCGTGAGGTTCTTGAGCGTCGCCGGCAACAACGTGATGCGCGATGCAAGCTGTGCCGAACCCGCCTCGGCGAATCGCAGGTGCTCCAGGTTCTGCCGCGCGATGTCGGCGTTCGAGCAGATGTAGACGATGTCGATGCGATCGACCGTATTCCACAGCCGATCGATCGCCGCGGCAATCACGCCGCGCGCCACCCACGTCTTGCCGAGGCCCACCTCGTCGGCGACGAGAAAGCGATACGCCGGCGAGGCATCGTCGAACATCCTGCCGACGACGTGGTCGACGGTGTCCCGTTGAAAGTCCTTGAGGCCCCGCATCACGCGCGCCAGGCTCGGCTTGCGTACGCCGGAAGTCGGTTCAGCCGCCATGATCTTCCCTCCCGGTCGGCCCGCCGGCCGTCCGCTGATCGTCGATCGGATCACCGCCGAGATCGGCGCACCGTGCCTCCCATATCGGATTCCAGATCTCCAGGAACTCTTCCGGCAGCACGGTTTCACCCGTCTCGGCATCACGCGCCGATATGTCGCGCACCAGCCGCGCCACCGCATCGAGGCGCTCCGGCCTCGACTCGTACGTACGCACCAGCATCTCGAACAGGCCGGCGCCGCCGCCGAATGCCGAGGCGATGAGGCCGTGGGAATGAGAGCCCATTCCGCTTCCGGACGCGAGGTCGAACACATCCTCCGCCAGAAGCATGCGCAGGAATCGGAGCAGACTCGCGCGGTCCTTCAAGGTCTCCACCAGCAGGCGTTGCGCGCGGTCGGTCGGCATTCCGACCGTGGGAACGTTGACGATGAACGCGCGACGCCCGGTCTGCCCATCAAGCGACGCCTCGAGCTCCACCGCGAAGAACGTCGTGAGCGCTCGCAACGATATCGGGGCGAAACGGATGGCCGCCTCTCCGCCGAACACGACGCTTCGCGCATCGGCGGACCGCAGCGTGACCGGACGGACGCGGACGGCGACCCCGGCGGGGTGTAGCAGCGCAACATCGGCTTCCGGAAACAGGAGAATCTCATAATCCGGCCCCTCGCCGCACTCCTGCACCTGCGCCCTCATCGGCAGAGCAAGGATGCCGGCGGCGGCACGGTCCAGCAGGTCGTCCAGCTCCTGTTTGAGGACATCGAGCTTGCTCAACTCAGCGGGAGGTCGATACGGTTGCAGCAGGTCCGCCAAGCCGCTCCCGTCCGGAGTCGCGGACAGGATCGCGTCGATGCCGTGCGCCCCGCGAGCTCCGACGAGTTCCACCAGCAGTTCCGCGTTGCCGTCGAACGCGGCGACGGTGGCGTTGGCGGACCCGGTGAAGACGCGGACGTCATCGTCGCGCTCCATGACGTACACCTTGGCGTGCAATCCGCTCAGCGCCTCGTCGCCGACGCTCGGCACCACCATGAGCGCGCCGTTGGAATCGTGGGCAGCGCCTGCATCGACGGCTGCGTCGGCCGGGGCTGCATCCTCCTCCTCGGGATCGGTCCCCTGCATCATCACACGAAGGTCCGCGAACGATTCGAGGTGCGCGGCGGAAAGCGCATCAAGCGAATCGACGCGCGACAGGAGCACGTTCGCCCCGGAGGTCCCCGCCAGACGCCTCAACGCACCCGGCGACAGGAACGGTGAAATGATCATGCTGCGCCTCACGTCCACCGGAAACGGCCACCGTGAACCGAGGTCCAGGCCAAGCGGATGGAAGATCAATCGCGAAAATCCCGGCGGGACATCGAACGTAACGCGCGGCAGATCGCCCGCGATGATCTCCGTATGCGCGAGCACGGAGTCGGAGACCGGACGAAGCGCATGCCGCGGAAACGACCGAACGAACTCCGCGAGCTCCTCGTTGCCGGCTCCCTCGCTTTCGGATTCGCCGAGCTCCCCCTCCAGCACCAGCAGCGTATCCCAGGAACGATCGAACGTCAGATTGCGACTTGCGATCAACAGCCGATACATCACGCGCGCATCCTCGGTTGAGCGGAAACGAAGCGCCCAGAACTTCGGATGAAAGCTGCGACCCGGAATCATCACCTCCACCACCACGCTCTCGAGATAGTTGAGGAAGGTATCGTGATGCGGAACATTGATGCGGCCGGCCTGACAGAACAGCGCGATACGATCGGCGTACCGGCGCAACGACTCGATCCAGGCGAGCGGATCGACAAGCACACGGCCGCTTCGCTCCTCCATCCGGAACAACGAAAAGGCCAACGGCGCGGCAAGCAGCGCGAGCAGATCGAGAGAGAACGTGGTGCCGACGGCGCGATCGAATTCATATCCGTACGGCGGGCGAAGCGCATCGAGCAGTTGCCGCCGATCGTGCGGACGCAACATCATGCGGCGCCTCCGTTCAATGCCGTGATGATGTCGTTGGCGATCCGCACGGCCGACGGCCATCGGTACAGCAACGGCAGCGCACCGGACGCACCCAGCCACAACTCGCGCGCGCGACGAACCTGCAGGCGAGACTTTCCCCCCTTCAGTTGCAGCTCACGCTCGGCGACGATCAAGCTTCCCTGTGTCATCAACACGGGAAGATCCGCGATATGCAACAGCACATGCCGGCTCCACGCCTCGACGAATGTTCGCGTCGCAAACGTCACGCGCGCGCCGAGACCATCCAGCAATCCCCAGAAGGCCGCCCGATCCCACGCAAGGAACCGAGCACGCTCCTGCTGCATCGACAAATTCCACCTTCGCAGCGCATCACGATAATCGGCAACCCAACCGTTGTACATCACGACCGCATCCCCCTCGCCGGTATCCTCCACGCGTTTCTCCGCCAGCATCAGGTTGTAGAGAAGGGCGGCCCCGTGCATCATCCCGGAGAAGTTCTGCGCATGATCGAGCCACATCCGCTGTTCACCATCCGCATCGATCAACGAATCCCACGCCGGCCGTTGATCCTCCTTGAACGGATCAGCCCGCTGTACCATAAGCGCAAGCAGCGACCGAGGGAATGATGTCGTGATGCGTTCGGCGAGATACTCCGCTTCGTCGAGCGTGAGATCGAGCGACGCACTCTCAGGGAATCCGGCCGGAGGCGACGGGAGATTTTCGTGCCACGCATCCACCACCGTCTCGTAATTCTCGCCGTCGTCGGCGCGCGCACCGGTGCGAATACGGCGCACAAATCGATCGAACAACCGATGGTAGTCGGTCTGCGCGCCGTCGAATCGACGGATGCCCCAGGCGCCGAGGCCCTGCCAGTAGATGCCGCTCGGGAGGCGCTGCAGCCGACGACGCGACACACGGCCGATCACACCGTCGGGCTCCCGGCTGCGCAGGAGAATTTCGATCAACCGCAATTCATAGTCTCGCCCCACGCGCGCGACATCGCGTGCGGAGACATTACGCCGCTCGAGTTCACGGTACATCCAGGGGATGAACAGGAAATACCGCGCGCGCGTCTGAACCACACTGGTACCGGGAAAGAACAGATCCGCGAAGGCATCGCGTACAACGGCGAGCCCCAGCTCGTCGCGGGTTTCCTTCTGCCGGAACAGATCGATCACGTCCAGCATGCGGCGCCGGTCGGTTTCGGAATAATCGAGCCAAGTGAAAGTGGAGGGCATGCGATACCGAAAGGGCGGCTATGGTTTTGAGAGAGGAGGGCCGGCGCACCGGACAATGTTGTCGTTGTCGAACACACCGAATGGATCACATCGAAGGCGAAGAATTCATCCCTCGGCGAACGCGGACCAACATAGGGGAAGGCACGCCATCGATGCAAGCGTCGACGACGATGCCCGTCGGCGGCGGCATCGGCCCAACAAGCGGGTGCGGCCGGAAGGCGTGGGGCGTCGTCGCGATGGCGAGGGGAACCTGTGGTGGCGGAGGGAAAGCAGGCATCGACCGAGGAATCCAGAGACACACGGAGTATACGGTTGGGCGTACACGAACGCTCACGGGCGAACAGACGCACAGCTGGACCACAAAGTCCGGGAGCGGGACCACCCCGTTGCCGTCCGGTCAGCTGCAGGTCGTAGATTGCCCCCTTCACGGCATCTCCATTCTCCGAGCCTGAATCCTCATGCCCACCAGCATCATCGAGGCCGTCGGCACCGCGTTCGGCATCGCGTGCGTCTGGCTGTATGTGCGACAGAACATCTGGTCGTGGCCGACGGGGCTGGTGCAGATCCTTCTGTTCATCTTCGTGTTCTACGAGGCGAAGCTGTACTCCGATCTGATCCTGCACGTGATCTACGTCGGACTGCAGATCTACGGCTGGCGGCACTGGCTGCGCGGCGGCGAGCGCGGCACGGAGCTGCACGCCTCGCGGCTTCGGGTGCGCGCCGTCGTGCTCTGGTGCGCGGCGGCCGGGGCGGGCGCGCTCGCGTGGGGCTGGGCGATGGCCTCGTTCACCGATGCCGCGCTCCCCTATCCCGACGCCTTCATCGCAACGACGAGCATCACGGCGCAATGGCTGATCACGCGCAAGAAACTGGAGTCCTGGTTCTTCTGGATTCTGGTGGACTGCGTGGCCATCGCGGTCTATCTCGCGAAGGACCTCTATTTCGCCTCGGCGCTGTACGCGATCTTCCTCGGCCTTTCGATCGCGGGCTATCGAACGTGGCGCGGCGCGATGCGCGGCACGGAACCCCGCGAAGCCTCGGCACGGCATTGATCGCTCGGCACGCATTTCAGTCACAGGCACGGAATCATGACGCTCGGATTGACCCTCGGAAAATTCGCGCCGCTGCATCGCGGCCATCAGCTCCTGATCGAGACCGCGCTCGGTGAGGTGGACCGGCTGATCGTGATGATCTACGACGCGCCGGAGACGACGACCGTTCCGCTGCCGGTCCGCGCCGGCTGGATTCGCGCGCTGTATCCGGGGGCGGAGGTGATCGAGGCGTGGGACGGTCCCACACAGATCGGCTCGACGCCGGAGATCGAGGCGATGCACGAGCGATACATCCTCGCGACGCTCGCCGGGCGCGCGGTCACCCACTTCTACTCCAGCGAGTTCTACGGCGCGCATGTGAGCCGCGCGCTCGGCGCGGTCGACCGTCGTGTCGATCAGGCGCGCGGCGCTGTCCCGATCTCCGGCACGGCGGTCAGGGCCGATCCGTTCGGCAACCGCGCTCACATCGCTCCGGAGGTGTATCGCGATCTGATCGCCCGCGCCGTCTTTCTCGGCGCCCCCTCCACCGGGAAGACGACGCTGGCCGAGCATGCGGCCCGCCGGTTCGACACGGTCTGGATTCCGGAGTACGGACGCGAGTACTGGGAGCAACATCAGGTGGGCCGACGGCTGACCCCCCAGCAGCTCGTCGAGATCGCGGAGGGACATCTGCTTCGCGAGGACGAGGCGATGGCGGACGCAAACCGGATGGCCTTCATCGACACCGACGCCACCACCACCTTCATGTTCGCCCGGTATTATCACGGCCGCGCGCTCCCGAGGCTCCGGCAGCTCGCCGACCGGGCGCGCGATCGCTACGACGTCTTCTTCCTCTGCGAGGACGACATCCCGTACGACGCAACGGCCGACCGGTCGGGTGAACTGCAGCGGGCCGTGTTCCAGAAGCAGATCCGCGCGGACCTGCTCCGGCGCAGAACCCCGTTCATCTCACTGCGCGGATCGTTGGAGGGGCGCCTGAGCGTGGTGGCGAAGGTGATGAGCGGCTTCGATCGCTTCGCACCGCTGGGCGATGTGCTGCGCGGAGCGGGGGGTGGTACATGACACGGTATCGTGCTCACGCCGTTCGTGGCGCGCGGCCGATCACCGCGCCGCGAAGCCGGTTCGCGACACAGGTACGTGGAGAAATTATACACGGCAGTTATTCGTGAGGCTGCGCGGATCGGATCGATGCGAAAGGCGACAAATCACGGTCATATTTTTCGCGTAATATTCACCATTGCCATTGCTCTCCCCTGTTGTGTGATGCTATCTTCACTCCCGAGAGCGACGGTCCATGCGCCCCATGGCGCAACCTCAACCCGATTCGTGGACCACCTGCATCGCCCTCACCTGTCTCCTCATCAATTCAAGCCGGCCCGCATCTCGTGACACCAACGGCGCGTCGCGGAGACCCGGCTGTGCCCATCAGTCTCAACGCCCGCGTTTTCAACGCGGCCACGGTTGGGGCAAGGGCCGTGCATTGCGCTCGATGAAGGTCGACGTGCGATGAAAGCGCCACAATCATACACGCACAAAAAAATCCGCGCCCCGACGCGTCGAATGCCCGGCGTGACGGCGCGCACAACAATGACGATGTCCCCGGTCGACAGCGTCGGCATCAACGTTCATCCCCCGATTACTCCAACTTCAACACAGGGCGCATTATGAGAGATGTTTCCGCGAGGACAAATCACACGGCACCGGGCGTGCGCACACGACGCGACGAGCCCCTCCTGCAGCGCATCGGCCACGGCATCTCCCGCATCGTACCGGGCATCATGCTGTCGGCGGCGCTTGCGGCGCCGGCAATCGCGCAGACGTTCACGAACATCGGAGCCGGCCTGCCGGGCGTGCACCACGGCTCGGCAATCTGGGCCGACCACGACAACGACGGCGATCTCGACCTGTT
>CAZJYH010000164.1:0-9052 GCA_964549365.1 uncultured Alphaproteobacteria bacterium | reverse complement strand
AGCCTAGTCCATGACCTAGTGAATGAGTGAAGTACTGCTCAATCCCCTCCCTTCAAGCAGTTGGATTGGTTATCGCAATTGCCAGGAACACATTCCCTACGTTGTGGGTATGCGGTAACATTGCATGCTTTCCGGTTCTGATGCAGTCCCTCTACTCTCAAATTCCACATCCATCATGGCCAATTTGAAGAAGCGCTCCGCCCGACAGTCGCCAACGGACTCCAGCCATCATCGCTTCGGTGGGCGTGACACTGCCGGGGGAGTCAGATACGAGGAGCGGGTTGCGGCCTTCATCGCCGTGAAAATGCTGTGTGGCTCGGTGAGCACTGTTTGGGACAACATCGGTGGTGAAGAGATAAGGACTATCACGATGCAGGCTCCGGAGGCCGTCGACGACATAGTCGTGGGCCTGTACGGAGACGCGGAGGCAAACATCTTCATCTCGGCCAAGAAGCGTAGCACGGCAATAGCTCTTACTGAACGAAACACAGCATTCGTTGAAACCGTCACGGCATTTATAAGCCAGTCTCAGCAGTTAACACCAGGAGCACGAGAGAAGTGCAGGCTCATGTGGGCTGTCCCCTCGACGGCCGGCAGTGCCCTGACGGAGGCGCTACCGACGGCCCTCGAAACACATCGTCAGGATGCCGGCGATGATTCAGTGCAGGACTTCCTGAATCGCCGTTCTGTGAATGAACGCAAAGCGTTGCGTGCACTTATTACCGAACTTCAGCGGCAGTGGAGTAACATGTTTGAATCTCCTGCCGCCGACTCCCAGGTTCGTGACATTCTACGCCTAGTATACGTCGAAGTATACGATTTTGCGGACGGCCGCGGTTTGCAGCGTGATGCACAGAACGAGTTACGCAGCCACGTTGTCGCTGACCCGAAGAAGGCAGGGAACGCTTGGAGGGCATTGGAGAAGTTCTTCAGTGATGTCAACGTCCGTGGTAATCGTGTCAACGTTCGCCTGATCCGCGAGGCCTTAATCAGGGCCGGCGTCGAGCTTAAGGAGCCACCGGATTACTCGCACGACATTGCTTACTTGCGCGATCTGACTGCGCGCAATCTTAAGAATCTACAGCAACATGCTTCCCTTCCCTTCGGACCGTCGCCCAAGGACTCTCTTCATCTCTCCCGTACGGGGGAATTGTCAGCACTCCTCTCGGCAGTCCGGAACAACGACCTTCTCGTGACAGGCGAACCCGGCTGCGGTAAGAGCGGAATGCTGCATTCACTGGCGCAAGGACTTGAGAGAGAGGGATCGACCATAGCGCTTCTGCTTGCTGAGGATCTGTCATTACAGCAAGGCGCCGGGAGCGCACCAACCCTTACGGGCTTATCACACGGACTGGACGAAATCCTGACCAACTGGACCAATGGAGTCCAGGGATATCTGATCACCGACGCATTGGATGCAGTTCGCGATGCAGACAAGCTTCACAAGCTGCGAAACATGCTGGCGTCCGTGAAACAGGGGGCATCAGGATGGCGGGTAATTGCAAGCGTACGCGAGTACGACCTCAAATATGGGCAGGAGCTGCGAAACTCGTTTGCTGGAGAAGGGGTTCCCGATTATTCCTCCCAAGACTTCATTGGGGTTGCTCACTTTCACCTGCGAGGATTAGACGATGGAGCCCTGAACGATCTCGGCAACCGGCGTGGGGAAATCCGACCCTTTCTTGAAGGTGCGCGCGCAAGCGTGAAATCCGGGGAAATGTATCGCTCACCGTTCTTTCTGCGCCTCGCAGCAGAACTACTGCGGGACGGCGCGCCACCGCAGCGCATGGCTGACTGGACAAGCCCCTCATTGCTGTTGCGGAAGTACTGGCAGTCGATCATAGTAGATGGGGAGGATGCGGATGAACGGATCAGCGTGCTGCAGAGGATCTGCAGCGACATGGTCCAATCCAAGTCCATGACGTGCTCGGCTAAGGCACTCTCGCTTCGGGCAACAGACCCTGCAATGCGGCAGCTCGTGAAACGCGGAATTCTCAGGTCGCCGAATGTCAAGTACGGCACTATCGTCGGCGATGACACAATTCGCTTCACACACCATATTCTATATGACTATGCTATTGCACGAACTCTGATTCCTACGGAATCCACAAGCTTCTGCAAGTACATATTGTTGGACTCCCTCCTGCCCATCTTCTACCGGCAGAGCTTCATGTTTGCCTTGGAGGAGTTGTGGGACAATCCAGCCGAAGGGCCGACAGCCTTCTGGCAATCTGCCATTCAATTGGAACATGAACCACAGTTGTACGGCGTTACACGCATCCTCGCTCCAGTGCTTGCGGCTCGTCGCATAGAGTCCGTGGCCGATCTCGAGCCGCTGCTTGCTGCGTTGCGTTCGTCTGTATCAAGTAGGGCGGCATTGAGCGCACTCAGGCACCTTGCGTCCGGGTTGCAGGACACCGATCAACGCGCGATTATATCCGGCACCACGGGCTGGTGTACATTCACCCGAGAACTGGCTCAAATTATTACACAGCATCCGGAGATCGAAGGATCGGTTGCTCTTGTTCTCTCGAGATTGAATGGCGTCTTCGAAACACTGTCCGCCACCGAACGACTCTCGTTGAACGCCGCCGCACGTAACATGCTGGCACATCACCTGGCAAAGGAATCTGCAAGAGGCAATCGATTTGCCGCGCGTGCAGCAACAGAGAGTCTCTGCCGAACGTTTTCGTCTGCTCCCGGTGAGACAGAAAAGTCATTGCTTGCCGTGTTGGCACCTGAACGCCTTCAGCATTTTCCATATAACGATCTGCTTGATCTTGCGAACGACATTCACCATCTACCTCAAGATGGAGATATGATTGTTTTAAGACTCTTCGAGGCCGCCTTTGCCTCGCGGCCAGAGCCAGGAGAGTGGGAATCACTGGGAGGATCCATTATGCCGCTGCGCTTTCAAACAAGTGATCAGTGGAATATGATTCACCACGCTCTTGCCGAATACTATGCATCGCGCAACGGCGACAATGCTGCCTTGATGACGGAGGCCGCCTGCATCGCATGGAACGCTACCAATACACGCCGCTTGGGCAGGCACAGCACTGGTTCTCGAGTCCTCGCTTCCATTACGTTCCATGGAGTGTCATGCGATATTATTGAAGACTATTCGCATATCTCGGGGCGCCAATTCGAGCACGACGAGAATCGTATCGTTTCTCACTTTGAGAAACTCCTCCGCGAATGGTCATCAGCTGGCGATATGGAACGTCTGCGTTTCTCACTGGATCGTTTTGCGATTCGTAATCAGACGGCTCATATGTGGACGGTCCTCATGGAAGCCGGCGCTGAACATCCTGCCACATTGGGGGCCATGCTGGCGGAATTGTTGGACGAACCCACATTTCTGATTCACTGGGACTACTCCTATGCGGGAATTGCCCTGCTGGGAGCTCTCCACGCCGCCGGGGATCGCTTACAGCGGTCTCACCTCGAAGGAATCGTAGCCGGGCTGCCTGCAACTATCTGCTCCATTCATGACGGAACCTACCGATGGACCGAGGAGCGGATTGAGCATGCACAGAACCGACTACTCGGTGTACTGGAGGAACCGAACATTGTGCTTGATAATGTTCGCGCCCTCTGGATTCAGCGCCAACCATTCCCGGAGAACATCAAGCCCGCCGGCGTGGTGATCACCTCGTTCGATGAGGCTGAAGAAGAAATTGAGATTGGCGAAGATTTTCGAGTCACGCGTCCCAGGAATTCGAAAAATGAATTGACACGGTTGCGATCTGCACTGGAACCGTTTCTGAACCAAAATGGTGACAGCTTCGATATAAAAGAAGTCGAGCGGAGGTGGAACGTTCTGCATCGTTGTGAGAAAGTCTTAGCACGACGATTCAAACATGATCGCGATGCGGCACGAGACCTGTGGGGACATCTCGTCGGCGCGTGTGAGAAAGTTGTGCTTCATGCCGAATGGCCGCGATCGAGCAAGCGTTGGCTTACCGTTCGCAGAATTCTCCTCCAAGCCGTGATGGATCCGATTCCGAGGGTACGCAACGATGACCATGATGATAAGATACGCGGATGGGGATGGCTCGCACCGCGGATCGACGCCGCATCCGGTCTCCCTGCACTGGCTTATCGTCTCGGAGCGGTGGATAAAGAGGTGAAATCCGCTCTCCGTCGTCTGTCACGTGACAAGTCACGTACATTGCGATATAACCTCGCACTCAGACTTCCTCTCTTGTATGGCCCTTCGGCTGATCTGATGTGGTCTCTGATCGATGGCTTCATTGCCAACGAGCGCTCGTTTGCAGTATTGGAGGCTGTTCTGAACTCATTGAATCGACTGTGGGTAGCGGGCTCCCACATTGTTATGTCGCGCATCCGCTTGATTGCCGATCGAATCGTTGCCGAAGCCACAGGCAATCATCACATTCATCAAACTCTGGCTCGTATTCACCTGTTTCATTTTCTGCGTACGGGCGATCCCGAGTCGGAGGCGCACCTCAATGAACTTATTGCGGAGTGCGATTCGGTCAGCGGATATGACGCACTGCATTCCCTGCCCGGCGCCTGTCGCAATGGTATTCGGCCGATCTCTAGAGTTGGCGGGCCGCCTGATGCGACTTCGGATGATCGCCGCGGACGGGCGTGGATGTTCATGTCTCGGCTACTGGCTGCAGCTCAAACCAAGCTGCGCCTACACCGTGAGTCACCCCTTGCAAACGCAGTTTCGATCAGACCCGACGTAACCGCAGCTCATCCCGTCTTGAACAACCTCGATCGTGTCGCACAACTGGTTGATACCATCGCTGCGCAACTCTACTTCGCGAGCGGAGCATTTGACGAGAAGCAGAACAGGAACGAATCGCATCCTACTCATGAACAGGTGACTGTGTTCTGGCGGGAGTCCGCCCCCTTGTTCACATCGCTCGCCACAGAGATCCATCCTCATACTGCCCATCAAGTTGTAGAGACGTTGGAGTATCTGTTGCCATGCGACCCACGGCAAGTGTTCCTGCTTGCATCGGAGTCGATCCTCAACAGCTCGCATGCCGGCTTTCAGTACGAGTCGCTTGCAGTTACCGCAGTTGTGCGACTTATTCAGCGAGTGCTTGCTGATCATCGTAAGATTTTTCAGATCCGCGAGGATGACCGATCGGAGTGTTTGGAGGCGCTTCTTCGTGTCCTGGACCTGTTCGTTGAAGCAGGCTGGACCGAGGCCCGACAGTTGACGCATCGACTGGAAGAGATTTATCGTTAGGACGCGGAGTAAGGAGAATGAAGTGGCAACGTGGTGCTGGCTAGCACTGTGCAACACGCGCTCGTCGCGGTGCTTGCAGCAGAATTGAGTCACCAACGGCAGCCATCGCTTGGTTGTCCCGCAGACGGTTGTCGCAACGGAACGCGGTAGATACTCATCATCACTAGCAAGTATCTGGCGCCCCGTCACCATCAGCCATATCAATCCGACCGCACGGAGATCTCACCCAGTACGGGCCCTCGGAAGGTTCCCTTCTCGAAACTCACGAATCCGGGGCGCACAATCCGACGGCGACTGTAGTATACGCTCATGATACTCTGGAGCATGCGCTGCAGAGCAATGCCTGTTACGTTTTCAGTACCATCAGGCCTGCAGTCCACAAGCACGTATCGAGCTCTCCCGCTTGGCGATGAGTTTGGATGCCATTTGAACACAACGGCCGTATCAAACACCGTTACCTCGTTCACGGCCGTGCTGAATCGCACATCGCGATAGATGTGTTTGACCGCAGTAAAGATCTTCTTGCCGAGGCTATCCAGCTCGGTCGGCAAATCTCCGTTCGTTACCGCAAACAACGCCGAGTACGGTTCGCGCATCGTGTCCTGTCGACATAACGCCATTGCATCACGGAGGTGCCCCATTTCCTTCTTGAGCTGACTCGCATAAAGAGATTTCTTCACCGAGACGATTCCGATCACGCCCTCAGGCGGGACAACTACCACCTCCTGATAGCGCTCATAAATGGGATAGCACGCCTCGTCGTAGATGAGAACATCCAATTGCGAGGAGCGTCCGTCGTCACCTTCGACTCTCGACAGATCGAAGTCGCCAATCTTCGTTGCAGGGCGATAGATGAAACCGGAGTAAGCGCGGATATCGAGCGGGAGGTGTCGATTGAGGAAGTCACGCAAGAGTGCTTCGACGTGCCGTCCCTCGTCTCCCGGATGCGAGGAGCCCGACCGTTCAGAGGCAGGCAACAATGTCTCAAAGGTCAGATACCGTTGATACAGCACCTGGGCCTCGATATCGAAATAGGCCTTGACAGACAGGCCTTTCGAAGACGGAGTCGGCATAAGAATGGCACCCGAAAATTGGAGAAACGACGATCAGCAGCTCATGCAGATTTGGTATTCAGTCAGAATGATTAGCGCAAATGTAGCTTCCAGTCGCCAAACATCTCACTGGTACTGATGACGGGTACTTCCTTTCCTGCAAAGGCATCGGTGGTCGAGCCTCCTGTGTTCAATCGCCCGACATTCCAACGATCTCCCGGCCCCCATCTGTGCTCGCTCTTTATCAACGAGGGTAGGATTCAGCACAAGGTCTACTTCCGTACGCTCATATCCCCACCACCTCCAACGCCGCCGGCGAAAGCAGCACCGGCTCGGGGATCCGGCATAGCTCCTTGTCCATCGCATCGGTGGCGGCCTCCAGCACAACGCGGCCGTCGGCCTCCACCACGTGCACCGGCCGCGCGGTGAAGTCCAGCAGGCGCACGTCCAGGCGGCCGCTCAACGCGCGACGCTTCTCTGTCACCATCGCGCGCAGCGCTCGCCGCTCCTCGGTCGTCAGATCGAACTCGCCGCGGCGCTCGTTCCCGCTGCCGCGCGGGATGAACGGCAGAAGGCTCAGCCGGCGCACGCCGTTCGCGAGGCAGAACGCCGCAACCCAATCCAGCACGTCGAGGCCTCCGGTCACGATTGTCGTCTGCACCGTCGTGGAGATGCCCGCCGAGCGGAAGCGCCGGATGGTGGCGGTGGTGCGGTCGAAGGCGTCGCGGCCGACGATGCGGTTGTGCTGCTCGCGGTCGCCGTGCAGGCTCACCTTCACCTGCGTGCGGGCGGCCCGCAGCGCCTGTGGAAGCGCGTCCGCGAACGTGATGCCGTTGGTCGTGAGCTTCGTCGCGGCGCCGGCGGCGTGCGCGTATTCGATCAGCCGCACCAGCGCGGGGTGGATCGTCGGCTCCCCGCCGCAGAAATGGATCGTCCGGACCGAACGCGCCAGCAACCAGTCGATGCGATGCATCAACGTCTCCACAGCCGGATGCGCGCCGTCCGGCGGCGCCAGGCAGAAGCCGCAGCGCGCGTTGCAGTAACGCGTGATCCGAAAGCAGACGGTGGTGGGGAGCGTTGTCTCCATCGCTTTACCTCACGGGTTGTGCTTCGCCGCGCGCCGGTGCTCGGCAAGCATGTTGCAGAAGAGCGCCCCCTGTTCGATCGCATCGTCCACCGCGACATGCGTGTGCGGCGATTCGCCGAACCAGCGGCGCGGCATGTTCTTCTTCGTGCTGCGGCGGTACTCGGTCCCCAACATCATCATCGCCATCGTCTTGATGTCGATCGCCGAGAAGCTGAACGGGCTCCGGCCCGCGAAGCGAATCAGGTACCAGTAGACGAACATGAAATCGAACGCGGCCGGATAGCCGACGAAGACGGGAGCGCCGGGGAGCGCGTCGAGCCACGCCGCGTACTCGTTCATCGCCGCGGCGGGATCGCGCGGGGCGCGGCGGCACGCCTCCCACGCCTCCGGATGCTGCGCCCACCACGCCATCGTCTCGGCGTTCCCCTCCGCGCCGGGGAGCGTCTCGAGGTTCGCCGCGAACGTGCCGATGAGCGTGCCGTCGGCGGTGAAGGCCGCCGAGCCGAAGCTCAGCATCGAATGCGGACCGGGGATCGGTCCGTCCACCTCGACGTCCGTGCTGACGTAGATCTCACCCATATCATCCTCGTGTCGTTCCATCGAGCGCAGCGCGCAGCCAACGCCCGAGCATTGCGGCGCCACGCTTCGTGAGCGCCGTGTTCCAGTCCTTGCATCGCGGCGGCGGAAGCAGCCGGTGAACCGACGCCTCGCGTAGACGTTCGCGATACCGCGCGACCTCCGCCTCGGCGGGCCGCGCGGCGTCGAACGCCAGCCACACCGTGCGCCCGGCCGCGATCTCGGGAAGCCAGGGCGCCCATCGCCCGATCGTCGCAACGCACGGCCGGCCGCAGACCGCGAGCGACAGCGCATCGAACAACCCTTCCACCACCACGAGCGGTTCGGCGCACAGGCCGCCGAGCACTTCGGCCATCCCTCCCCCCGGCCCGATCGTCAGCATCTTGTTCTCGCCGCGAGCGCTGTGAAGATAACGCCCATGCACGGAGGTCACCATCCCTCCGTCGTCGCGCATCGCGGCGAGCACCGCGGGGCGCCCGTTGAAGTCGGGAGCGAACCGAACCCCTGCCGCCACGGCAACGTCCAGCGGGATGCCTCGGCGCTCCACGTAGGCGGCGCCGGCCGTGCCGACGAGCGGCTCCGAGAGCTCCAGAACGCGGTCGGGGCTCTCTCCCGTGACGGGCATCACGGCCGGGTCGTCGAAGTGTGGTATGCGCATCCTGGTGCGGGCGTCGGGGTTATGCGAAGCACGATGTCACGGACGGATCGATGTGTGTTCCGCATCGGCTCGACGGCAAAGGTACGGGGGGGGACGGCGATACGGTACGCGGGCGCCGTTCGATCGGTACTGGGTCAGTTTCAACATCGATCGTCGTACGGAACTGCCGATCAACACTCACGCCCGGTTTGTCCTGCCCGTTTCAACATCCCGATTCCATCGGGGCGAATGCGGGCATGCCAGCGGCAAGCAGAGTGGATCCCCGCGTTCGCGCGGATGACAGCCTTGAAGCCTCGCGCTGATCACGAATCGTGGCGACGTCAAACTGACCCACTACCTTTCGGCGGACGCCGACCGGCTCCACAACGCAACGCCCCGGCTCATCTCCGAACCGGGGCGTTGCTTTCCAATGCGTGTATGCGCGCGTCGAGCGCTATCAGGCCACGTCG
>CAZJYH010000163.1:2460-9106 GCA_964549365.1 uncultured Alphaproteobacteria bacterium | reverse complement strand
ATCAGCGCAACGGTGGTGGAGATCACCGCGAAGAAGATCTCCTTCGAGCCCTCCATCCCGGCGCGGTACGGATCCATCCCCTGTTCGATCTTCGCGTAGATGTTCTCCAGCACCACGATGGCGTCGTCCACCACCAGGCCGATCGCCAGCACGAGGCCGAGGAGCGTGAGGATGTTGATCGAATAGTCCAGCAGGTACATCACGAAGAACGCGCCGATCAGCGAGACAGGGATGGCAAGCACCGGGATCAGCGTGGTGCGCCAGTTGCGCAGGAACAGGAAGATGATCAACACCACCAGCGCGAACGCGATGCCGATGGTCTCGATCACCTCCACGATCGACTGCTTGATGCCGATCGTGGTGTCGTACACCAGACCCACGACGATGTCGGAGGGGACGTCCTTCTTGATCTGCTCGATGCGGCGGTACACCTCCTGCGCGATCGCGATGGCGTTGGCCCCCGGCTGCGGCAGCACGCCCAGGCCGACCATCGGCACGCCGTTGCGCTTCAGCATCGAGTTCGGGTTCTCCGGCCCCAGCTCCGCATGCCCCACATCGCGCAGCGTCACCGCGCGCCCGGCCACCATCTTGACGATCAGGTTGTTGAACTCGTTCGTGTCGCTCAGGCGCCCCTCGGTGCGCACGGTCAGCTCGGTTGCGCGCCCCTCGATCTTTCCGGCCGGCAGCTCCACGTTCTCGTTGCGCACCGCGTTGCGCACGTCCAGCGGCGTCAACTGATACGCGGCCAGGCGATCCGGGTCGAGCCAGATGCGCATCGAATACTTCTTCTCGCCGAACACGGTCACTTCGCTGACGCCCGGCACGTTCTGCAGGCGCTCCTTGAAGGCATCGGTTGCGATGGCGTTCACCTCCATCTGGCTGCGCTTCGTGCTCTGCACCGTCAGGAAGAGGATCGGGTTCTGGTCCGCATCCGACTTCGCCACCGTGGGCGGGTCCGCATCGGCCGGGATGTTCTTCACCGCGCGCGAGACGCGGTCGCGCACATCGTTGGCGGCCGTCTCCAGATCGGCGTCGACGGTGAACTCCACGGTGATGACGCTGCGCCCTTCGCGACTGACCGAGGTGAGCGCGCGAATGCCCGCCACGCCGTTGATGGATTCCTCCAGCGGCTCGGTGATCTGCGACTCGATCACATCCGCGTTGGCCCCCGCGTACGGCGTCGTGACGGTGATGATCGGTGGATCGACGGCGGGATATTCACGAATGCCGAGCGTGGAGAACCCCAGGGCACCGAACAGGACGATGACGATCGACATCACGATCGCCAGTACCGGTCGACGAATGCTGACGGCTGAAAGGCTCATGGTAACGGGGTGTGTTCGTTGAACGGGGCTACAGCGATTCGACCGCCTCGATCTTGAGGCGGGTGCCCGGGCGCATCTGCAGGATGCCGGTGGTGACCACGGTATCGCCGGCCACGAGGCCGTGCGTCACCTCCACCTGGGTCTCGGTGCGCAGGCCCAGCCCGATCGGTCGCGGCTGCGCTGTCCCCCCCTTGCTCACGAACACCTTGGCGCCGTTCGCGTCCGGGATCACCGACTGCGTCGGGACCATCAGCGCGCCGGCACGCCGGCCGAGCACGAGATCGATCTCGGCGAACGCTCCGGGGCGAAGCTCGCCGCCGGGGTTCGCGCAGGTGGCCCGCACCTGCAGCGTGCGCGTCTGCTGATCGATGTTCGGCTCGGTTGCGTAGACGCGCGCGCTGAAACGGCGGTCGGCCCCCTGCACCGTGAACTCGAACGTGCTCCCCGGACGCACCAGCGCCGCGTAGCGCTCCGGCACGGAGAAGTTCAGCTTGGCCGTCGTGGTGCTCGTGAGCGTCGCGATCTTCACCGCGGGCGTGATGTAGCTTCCCTCACTCACCGAACGCAGGCCGATCGTGCCGGCGAACGGTGCGCGGATCTCCGTCTTGGCCAACTGCGCGCGCAGCACCGCGATGTCGGCGGCGGCGCTCTTCAGCTCGCCGAGCGCCACGTCGTACTCGGCCTGGCTGGTGGCCTCCTTCTCGCGCATGATGCGCTGGCGTGCCTCCTTCGCCTCGGCCAGCTCCTTCCGCACCGTCGCGCGGCCCAGCTCGGCACGCAGCTCGGTGTCGTCCATCTTCACCAGCAGCGCACCGCGCCGCACCGGCGCCCCCTCGCGGAAGTAGATGCGCAGGATCTTCCCCGGCGACTCGCTCTGCAGGTCCGCCTGCTCGAACGGTGCGATCGTTCCGGTGATGTGCGCGCGGTCAACCGCGTCGGCGGCATGCACCACGTAGGCCTTCACGGCAACCGGACCGCCGGCCCCCTTGCGTGCTCCGGAAGAGCCCCCCGTGGCGCCCACGCGCCCGTCCTTCGATGCGGAAAGGGAGATGATCTTGGGGATGGCAAGCCCGGCAATCACGGCGAGGAAAAGCCCGGCGCCGATGATGCGTCGCGATCGTTTTGTCATGGTGTTGATCCTGTCACCTGGGATGATCGTGCCGGCGGCTGCTCCTGAGCCGGGCGGGTGTGACGATGCGGGGCTGGTTTGGGGGGCACCGGGCTGCATCGACCTGGATACGTGGCCGACACGTGGGGCTGAATATACTGATGCCGACGTTATCGTGACGTTGCGCGTTGCGGTGTAGTGTTGGGAGGGGCCGATCTCCACCGACAGCTCCGGGATTCGCGCCACCCGCCATGTCCTGCCGCCCCTTCGGGGCTCGAATGCCCCCGGCGTGTCACGCATGTTCCAGGGCTTACGCCCTTCGCTGGTTCTGCCGCCCCTTCGGGGCTCGAATGCCCCGGCGTGTCACGCATGTTCCAGGGCTTACGCCCTTCGCTGGTTCCTGCCGCCCCTTCGGGGCTCGAATGCCGGATGTCGTCGAACCTGGGCACCTCCGGGTGTCGAAGATGATGTAGTGTGCCGCGCTCTCCGGGGGGCTCGCTCCGCTCGACCACCGGCTACCGGCTTCGAACGCTCCAGGTTCGAGATACGTCCCATCCTTCTCCTTCCGTCCGCCTTCTGCCTTCTGCGCTCTGCCTTCAGACTTCAACACACGTCGTTCTCTTTCCTCCCTCTTCTCTCCTTCCGACTTCTGCCTTCTGACTTCTGACTTCAACACATGTCTTTCTCTCTCCTTCCGACGTCCGATCTCAGCCTCCGGGTCTCCGTTCCATCTCCGAGCTAACGGAAGACGGGAACCCCGACGCCGTCGAGATTCCCGTCCCTCTTCTGCATTCCGATGTTCGACTTCCGACGTTCCCCTTACGCCTCGACTCCTTCGGTGATGCCCAGCTCCCTGGCGGCGTGGGCCATCAGGTCGCGCATCACCTCCGGGTCGAACGGCGAGCGCAGGCCCGCGGTCTTGAAGATGTCGAGCACGCTCATCGTGCCGCCGATGCGGCAGAGGTTCAGGTAGATTTCGAGCGCGCGATCGTGGTCGTCGGCATCGATCAGCGCAAGCTGCATCGCGCCGGTCTCGGCGATCGCGTAGTCGATGTAGTAGAACGGCGACGCGAAGATATGCCCCTGTGCATACCAGCGCGCGTGCTTGTAGCGCTCGACGCCCTCGAAGTCCAGCCCGGGCTTGTAGATATCCCAGAGACGATCCCATGCGGCATCACGCTCGTCCGGCGTAGCCTGCGGATTCTCGTACACCCAGTGCTGGAACTCGTCGACCACGCAGATGTAGCAGACCAGTTCCACGGCATCGCGCCAGCGGTTGCGGCGGAACTTCTCGGCGTTCTCCGGCGAGAAGAACTCGGTCATGAAACGCATCGAGAGATACTCCATCCCCATCGAGTGGATCTCGCAGGCGTCGCTGGTGGGCCACTGAAGGTCCACCGCCTCGATCGCCTGGCTCTCCCAGCCCTGGAAGGCATGCCCCATCTCGTGCATCAACGTGCCGACATCCTCCTGGTCGCCGGTGGAGTTGCAGAAGATGGCCACGCGCCCTTCATCGCTGAACGCGGTGCAATACGCGCCGGACTGCTTCCCCTTCCGGTTCTCGAGGTCGATCAACCCCTCGGCGCGCATGCGGCTGAAATGTTCGGCCAGCCGCGGCGAGAGCGAGTCGAACACGCGCTGCGCGCGGTCCAGCTGCGAGTCCACCGGCGCGACGCCCGACGGCAGCGTCAGCGAGGGATCGTACGCGCCGTCCCACGGTCGCAGCGTCGGCGAGCCGAGGCGCGCGGCATGACGCTCGAAGATCTTCCGCTGCAACGGCACCGCGTAGCGGCGAACGCCCTCGCGGAAACGTGCGGCCTCCTCCGGCCCGTAATCGGTGCGGCCCATGCCGAGGTAACCGAGCGGGATGAAGTTGGCATTGCCGAGATTCCGCCCCATCTCGTCGCGATGCTTCACCATCTCGTCGAAGATCCCGGCAAGCGTCTCGCGATGCTCCAGGAACCAGGAGCGATACGCCTCGAACGCCTGACGGCGCGTCTCGGCGTTCTCGGAGCTCTGCAGGTTGCGCGCCACCGAAAGCGTCACGCTCTTGCCGTCGACGGTCACCTCGCCGGCGGCCACGGCCTTGTCGTAGCGGTTCACCAGGTCGCTCACCTTCACGCGGAGGTCACTGTTGATCGGCGCGAGCGGTCCCACGGTGGTCTCGAGCACGCGCACCAGATGCCCGCCGAAGCGCTCGGCCACGGCGGCGCGATGCCGGCTCACCAACAGGGCGTTCACCATGTGTGAGCTTCCCGCGTCGGCAACCGGCGTCACCTCCTCACGATAGTAGCGGTCCGCTTCGTCGCGCACCGGATCGCTCATGTCCTTGCTCTGAGCGTAGCTGATGCGGCTTCCCTCGGCGCTCACGTACGACTTCAACGCGTTCCATTCATCGAAGAGCCGCACCCATGCGGATGACGACTCGTCGTTCTCGGCGGCCTCGAGCCGATCGGTGAGCTTCCGATATTCCTCGCGCACCCATTCGGCCGTCAGTGTGGCCGGACGGTTCGGATAATGCTTGTAGTTCATTGATGGTCTATGCGATTGTTGTTACAGCGTAATCTTCAAATATAGGAAATGCCGATCCCCCGCAGGGCGTATTTTGGTGTGCCGGTACACACCGTTCATCGACCGGATTCCCCCGTGCGCTCGCCGTCCCCCTTCATGAACCTGTATGGAACCGAACAAGACCAAAGGACAGCTGGAAGCCGATATCACTGCAGCCTTCACGCAGTTCGAACGCGAACATCTCGGCCGCGGCCCGCGTGAGGCGCGCGCCTACATCATCGGCGACATGATCGTGGTTCGTCTGAAGGGTGTGCTCACGCCGGCGGAGCAGAACCTCGCCGGTGAGCACGACGGCGTCGAATCGATCAAACGTATCAGGCAGCGCTTGATTGAAAGCTCACGCCCGGTACTGAGCGCAATCATCCAACAACGTACCGGAATGCAAATGGTTTCACTCCACACCGATATCAGCATTCGAAACGGCGAACGGGTGTTCGTGATCGTGCTCGACTCGAACCTCGAGGACATGCTCCGCGCCTGAGCGAAGGCCTGGGCGCGAACAAGTTGGAACAGAGTTCCGATTGCCCGCGGGCACGGCCCGTTGATATCTTCGCCGTGTACATGTCGCCGTCCGGCGCTCGCGCACCCGATGAAACGGAGGGGACGCGGCGAGGGAGCCGGCGACGCTCCGAACAATCTGGCAGACAGAAAGAATACCGATCCCGCCCATCGCGGCGCAGCCCGGTACGCTTGAATGTAGGCCGGCACAAGGCTAGAACAGCTAGCATGTGCCGGCCTATTTTATTTCATGGACGAAATCAACGAGGAGGGATGAACATGATGTCCGGTAACGCAACGCACAACGGAACCGCGAGCCGGCAAACCCGCCGAGCCGACGACGACCGGAACAGGGCGAACACGCAGCCGTTGCGCCCCGAAACGAACGCGCGCATCGAAGCGACGGAACAAGCCACGCCGATCACCGTGGCGTACGGTGACGGCATCGGTCCGGAGATCATGGAGGCGACGCTCTTCCTTCTGCGCGAGGCCGGCGCGCGGCTCGACGTGGAGACCATCGACATCGGCGAGCGCGTCTATCGCGACGGTTTCAGCTCCGGCATACGCGCGGAGGCGTGGGAGTCGCTGGAACGTACGCGCCTGTTCCTGAAGGCGCCGATCAGCACTCCGCAGGGGGGAGGCGTCAAGAGCCTGAACGTCACGATCCGCAAGACGCTCGGCCTGTACGCCAACGTTCGACCGTGTGTCTCGCATTTCCCGTTCATCAGCACGCGACACCCGGCGATGGACGTCGTGATCGTGCGAGAGAACGAGGAAGACCTGTACGCGGGGATCGAACATCGACAGACCGACGAGGTGGTGCAATGCCTGAAGTTGATCTCCGTGCCGGGCACCGAACGGATCGTTCGTCATGCGTTCGAGTACGCCCGGCACAACAGCCGCCGAACCGTCGCGTGCTTCACGAAGGACAACATCATGAAGATGACCGACGGGCTCTTCCATCGGATCTTCAACGAGGTCGCGGAGGAGTATCCCGACATCCGCACCGAACACTGGATCGTCGACATCGGCGCGGCCAGGCTCGCGCACGCGCCCGAACAGTTCGACGTCATCGTGATGCCGAACCTCTACGGCGACATTCTCTCAGATGTGGCCGCGCAGATAAGCGGCTCGGTGGGGATCG
>CAZJYH010000163.1:0-2450 GCA_964549365.1 uncultured Alphaproteobacteria bacterium | reverse complement strand
ATCGGCCCCTCGGCGAACATCGGCGAACGCTTCGCGATGTTCGAGGCGATTCACGGATCGGCGCCGCCGATCGCGGGCCGCGACATCGCGAACCCCTCAGGGCTGCTGCTCAGCGGCGTCATGCTGCTGGCGCACATCGGGCAGAACGAGGCGGCCGCGCGACTGCACAACGCCTGGCTCCGAACGATCGAACGCGGAATCCATACCGCCGACATCGCCGCCGAGGGCCCCACCACGCGCTGCGTGGGGACGCGGGAGTTCGCGCGTCAGGTTGCCCGAGCGCTGGGATCGGCGCCGGTCGTGCTGAAGCCCGTGTCGTACGCGCCGGCCGGCCACACGCGGTTCGACGTGCAGCCCCGGCACCGTGAACGCGCGAGGAAGGAGCTGGTTGGGGTTGATCTGTTCGTTCACTGGACCCGTACCGCCGACGAGCTGGCCGCGGTGCTGAAGGAGCTCAGCGAGGCACGACTCGAGACCGTCATGATCACCAATCGCGGCGTAAAGGTCTGGCCCGACGGAAACCCGGCCACCTACTGCACCGATCATTGGCGCTGCAGAATGATGGCGCCCGACCGATCGGCAATCACGCACATGGAGATCGGCCGGCTGTTGATCCGCGCGGCGGCGCAGGGATTGGATTTCGTCAAAACCGAGAACCTTTGCACGTTCGACGGAGCCCCGGGTTTCTCGCTCGGACAGGGACAGTAGGAACTTTCGGATCGGCTTCGCGCGTTGTCGGTGATTCGAACCGAAGCGCAAACGGTGCGGTCGTCGCAGGAGCGGAGACACGCGATCATCGCTATCTTTCATCGAACGAATATCTCATGAGCAAAACTGCCGATCCGAAACACCCCCGCTCGCTCCCGCCGGACCGCGCGTTCGCGTCGTCGAGCGAGGACCTGCTGGATCTCCTGAATGTCGACCCCGCGCATGGGCTGGACGATGCGCGCGTCGCGGTCATGCGCGAGCGTTACGGCGCGAACAGGCTGCCGGAGTCGCGGGCAAAATCCAAGCTGCTCCTCTTTCTGGAGCAGTTCAACAACCCCCTCATCTACATCCTGTTCGGCGCGGCCGCGCTCACCGCCGCCGTCAGCGATCCCGCCGAGGCGATCACCATCTTCTTCGTGGTGGTCTTCAACGCGATCATCGGCTACGTGCAGGAGCAACGCGCGAGCGAGCGACTGAAGGCCGTCAAGGGGCTGGCCGCGCCGAGCGCCCGCGTGGTGCGCTCGGCCGAGCCGCGCTCGGTTCCATCGGAGGATCTGGTCGTCGGCGACATCGTGCTGCTCGAAAGCGGCGTGCGCGTGCCGGCCGATCTGCGTCTGGTGGAGACGATGGAGCTCGGCATCGATGAATCCATGCTCACCGGCGAACCGCTCCCGACGCTCAAGTCCGCCGATGCCGTGCTCGAAGCCGACACGGGGCTGGGAGATCGCGTCACGATGGCGTTCGCCGGCACGACGGTGCGCCGCGGGCGCGGGCGCGGGCTGGTGGTGGGCGTCGGCGAGGTCTCCGAGATCGGGAAGATCTCCAAGGGAATCTCCGAAGCCACCGAGACACGTTCGCCGCTGGAGGAGCGGCTGGCGAAGTTCGGGAAGGTGATGGCGATCGCGATCGTGATCGTGATCGGGTTGATCTTCGGGATCGGATTGCTGCGCGGCTACAACGCCACGCAGATGCTGCTGACGGCGATCGGACTCGCGGTCTCCGCGATCCCGGAGGGGCTGCCGATCGCGGTGACGGTGGCGCTCTCGATCGGCGTGTTCCAGATGGCACGCCGGCAGGCGATCGTGCGGAAGATGAACGCCGTCGAGACGCTCGGCTCCACCACCGTGATCTGCTCGGACAAGACGGGCACGCTGACGCGCAACCAGATGACGACGGTGATGATCGCCACCGACGACCGCATCTACACGCTCACCGGCGGCGGCTACGCACCGGACGGCGCCGTGCTTGACGATGCCGAGGAGCCCGCCCGGGTCGAGATGTTCGGGCCGCTCGCGTGGACGCTCCGCGTCGGCCTCTTCTGCACGGAGACGTCGTTCACGACCGATGAAGCGGGCCGCCGTGCGCTGGTGGGCGACCCCACCGAGGCGGCGATGATCGTCGCCGCGGAGAAGGGAGGCATCGCCAAGAACGAAAGCGGTACCTGGAAGGCGGAGACGATCCTGCCGTTCGAGTCGGAGCGTATGTACATGGTGTCGCGCATCACCGGCCCCGACGGAAGCTACTTTCTGGTGAAGGGCTCCGTCGAGCGCCTGGTGCCGATGTGCGGCACCGAACACCGCAGCGAAGGCGTCGTGCCGATCGACGCCGCGTGGATCGATGAGCGCCAGGCACAGCTCTCACGCCGCGGCCTGCGCGTGATAGCGACGGCCTACCTGCCGGTCGAGCCCGGAACGGAGCAGGACCCCGGCGCGCTTACCGGCTGCATCTTCGCGGGGCTGCAC
>CAZJYH010000162.1:3670-9158 GCA_964549365.1 uncultured Alphaproteobacteria bacterium | reverse complement strand
CATGTCGCCTCGAGACGCGCGGGCGTCGTGTCCGTCCGAGGAACTGGGCCGGCGCATCGCCGAGACGCGCGCTCGCATCGCGGAAGTCCGGAGCGCGCTCGAAGGCATGGCGAGCCGGAACGACGGCATCCCCGGCGATCGGTAGCGAGGCGATCGGTAGCGCGGCGGAGTCGAGCTTGGTGGCGGGCATGAATCGGCGAGCGCGGCTCCCCTTACAGGTCCGTGGGATTGCGTATTGCGGTCGGCTGCGGACGGATCTGCCTGCGCACGCGGAGAAACTCCGCATGCATGCCGGCATGGGCATACAGGGATTCCAGCCAGTCCGGGTCCGGATCCAGCAGGCGCGCATATGCGGGCGCGAAGCGGTCCACGGGGAATGTCGCGGCCAGGCGTTGCAGTGCGTGCGCGGATCGGGCGGAGTCCTTCGTGACGAGGAAGTGGGCGCGGGCGGTCCCGATGAAGACGAGGACATGACGCAGCGCCGCGGCGGCGGCATCAGGGTCGTTGACGGCGATGCTCGCTCCCCACGCCCCGATGTCGCAGTGGAGCGGCTCGGCGGCGAGCGCCGAATCGCACCGGTCGTATGCAATCTGCAACCGTCCGGCGGGCGCATGTTCCGGCCTCAGCAGGTGAGCGAACCCGACGTTGCGCAATGAGCTGTCCAGCCCGAGCCGATCGAGAAGCTCCGCTCCGACGCTTCCCGCGAAGTAGACCGGCCGAACCCAGCGATTCTGTCGGAGCAGATACACCACGGCGGTGTCCGCCGGAAGCAGCCAGCGGTTGCCCGCCAGATCGGTGCCGTGCGCGTAAAACGTGATCGCCCCGCCGCCGTTCGGAGCGGGGAGCGTGTACGCGTGGCGGTCGGTGAACGAACCGGCGGCGATCGAACGGCCGCGGTCGGCTCCGATCGGAGCATCCATGCGCAGCGGCGTCGGCGCGACGATGCCCGCGACGTGCAGCGCGCGGACGTACCACGCCGAGCCGAGAAGCGAGTGGTCGACGATCGTCAGGTCCCGCCGCACGGAGTCGATGCTCTGCAGGTACCAGATCGGATAGAGCTGTTCGGTTCGATCGACGAAGAGGATGGCGCCGGAGTCGCAGGCGGCAAGGAGGGAACGGCAGTCGCTCAGCGCCCAGCTCGGGAATCCGCCGCGCGCATGTCCTTCGCGCAGCGCCCATCGTGCGGAATCGGCGTCGCCGCGCGCGCAGTAACCCTCGGCCAGTCGTCCCCAGAGCAGCGTAAGCCTCGAGGGCGCCCCCATGCCGATCACCATGCCGGTGTAGGGGGCCTCGCGCGGGACGGCGCGTTCCAGATGGGTCGAGACGGCAAGGGTGGCTTCGAGCGATCGGGCCGGTGCCGCACGCTCGATCGCGTCGATGGCGTCGAGCGTGCAGGCGAGCAGGTAATGCGCTTCGGCGTTCTCCGGCTCGAGGGCCACGGCCTCGGCAAAGGCCGCGCGGGCACGTTCGAAGCGTACGCCGCGTGCGCGCGCTTCCGCCGCGGGCATCGCGGAGGGAAGCCCGGCGCCGGCGCGCCAATGCCGCAGCCCCTCGGCGATGAGCGCCTCGGCGGTTTGCGGCCGGCTGCATGTAAGGATCAGAACTCCAACACAGACGAGGGTGAAGGTGGAGAACAGAAGTAGAATACGTCGCATGTCGCGTGGAAAGGAGGGGACGAATCCCCAACGTGTGCGTTGCATTGCCGACACCCGCGCCCAATCGCCGTTGCATCGCCCGGCGGCAGCCGGGGCAACCTCGGTGCAATCCGTGCTCCGGGAATGCTCATCGCGATCATGACGTCCGGACTGCGATCCACGCCACGCCCTGATCGTGAGCAGCACGGTACGCGCTGAAATGCAACGGCTCCGATGCGCGGAGCGGCCTTCGCCCCCCTAGCGCAGCCCCGTCTCCATCTGAAACTCCGGCTGTACGTTCACACCCCCCACTTTTCTGTACGTGCGATCCTCCAGCGAACAGAGGAGCCACGCAAAATTGATCGGATAACCGGGCGCCGCCACGTTCGGATGATATCCCTTCACCAGCGTCACGGCGTCATCCTCGTAGACCGGCGTAATCAGCTCCGGCGCCGCCAGATCGGTATACACGAACTGCGTCCCGAAGCCCGGGCGCGGCATGTCGAAGAAGAGATACAGCTCCTCCTGCGTGGCGGCATGCTCGTGCGGCGGCCAGCTTGTCCAGTTGCCGGGGCTGGACATCGTCACACCGGTGAGCAGCTTGGCCCCTTCCACGTTCTCGGCGATCACCTTGTGAATCTCGCGATAGAACGGCTCGGCCCCCACCTTCAGGTACATCCCCTCGCGCTCGCGGTTCTCCTCGTGCCGCACGTGTGCGGCGGGGAACAGCAACTCGGTGGGGGCGCTCCCCTCCAGGATGTCGAGCGTTCCGTCGGTCTCAACCGAGAACTGTGCGCCACGCGGCACATACACACCGTCGAGGCGGGCAACGTCGTACGTCGCGCCGTCAACCGAAACGCGGCCGCTGCCGTGAAGCACCAGCAGCGTCGTCTCGGCACCTTCGTTGACGGCCGTCACGCTCGGGCACTCGGGGCCGAGCACGATGCGGGCCGCGGTGATGTACCGGAAGTCGCTCGTGGCAGGGGAGCAAAAAACGTTGCGACCGGCGCGCGCGGCCGTATTGCGGATAAGCCAGCGATGTTCTGTCATCGTTCGATTCTTCTCTTCCTGGGGATGCCAGCGTTGGATTGGGGAGATAGGGAATACCGTCCAAAAGTAGGAAGAATTGAACGACCGATGTCCACTCCCGCCCCTGCGGCTCCTCTTGCTCACAGTCCACGCCATACGGCGCCTGCCTGATCGCCCGCTCCGGTCATGCACCCACGTCCAAACGTCCCAGGTCATCAGGATCCGGGCATCGCCGGTGCGCATCGGCACGGCACGGCAAATGCCCGCAGGCCGTCACGCCACCCGCGTTCCATGGTGGTTGAACTCCGGAAGCGGCCGGTTTGTTCCCTTCCCGGCAAAAGCAATCGCGTGACGTTCCGTGGGGGACCGCACGTTGTATCGTGAACACCCGGCGCGTCGCGCGAACTTCCCTCCGTGCGTTCCCTCCATTCGGTGACGGCTCTCGAGAACGCCGCAATCATCAACGAGAGGCCGCGCCGGTGTGCCGGTCTCGGCGCATGACCATCTCCGGCAGCTCACCCCAATAACGGTTCGCGACCCAGGGTTCGTGAACCACTGTCCATCGGAGACATCATGACCGGACAAAGAATCCTCGTTCGAACGATCGCGGCGGCGGTGTTGCCCGCCGTTCTGCTCATTGCCGGTGCATCCGGCGCGTGCGCAGCTCGCGTGGCCGTGCGCGACTGACCCTGCCGAAGTGAACGCGTCGGCATGAGGCCGGCCGCACATGAACGCGCAACGCCGCGATCCCGACATCGGGACGCGGCGTTGCCGTCTATCATCGGTTGGGTGCCCGCGCTCAGGAGGGCGTCGTGTCGCTCCCCTTCCCCTCGTCGCCGGCGTACGGGCTGTTGCGCGGCAGGTCCGTCGTGGTCAGCGGCGCGTGGCCCGAGATCTTCGGCCAGACGATCGCGTCGGGCGTGGTCCCCTTCGCCTCCATCAACGCCGCAAGCTCGTCGTGCAGGCGCTGGCGCTGGACTGCCACCGCCGCGCGCTCCTCCGGTGAAAGGTTCGCCGTCACCGCATCGTTCGCCAGGTTCCGCGTCTCCGAGGGATCGTTCGCCAGGTCGTACATCTCGTACTCCGGCTCCACGCCGCCGTAGATATCGTAGTAGAGCGCGTACTTCCAGTTCTTCTCGGTGATGCAGCGGATGTGGTTGGCCGCGGGCACGTAGAAGTACAGATCGTCGAGCGTGAAGTGCCCCGCCTTCTGGACCTCCCCGGTCGTGTCGAAGAAGATCGGCGTGATATCGTTCCCCTTGAACGTCCATTGGTCCGGGTGCGGGATCTGCGCGATCGTCGCAAGCGTCGGCATGATGTCGATCAGGCTCACCAGCGAATCGCTGGACCTCGGGTCGTGGAAGAGGACGGGGTTGGAGACGATGAACGGAACGTTGAGCGTCTCCTGGTACACATTGTACATCTTCTGGCGCTGCCGCCCGTGCGACATCGCCATGTCGCCGTGATCGCTGATGCGGAACACGAGCGTGTCCTTGGTCAGATCCTTGTTGTCGAGCGCGGCCAGCACCTTCGAGATCTCGTTGTCCACCTGCGTGCAGAGATAGGCGTAGAACTGGCAGTAGCGCTGCTGCAGCGTGGTGTCATCCTCGGTGATCGGCCCGTTCCCCGCGTTGCTGAGCGCGCGGAACTGCGCCTGCGCGCGGGGCTTGGTGTCGAGCGACTCGTTCACCGTCGGCGGCGCCTCGATCGGCAGATCCTGGAACTGCTCGTCGCGATAGCCGGCGGCCAGGTAGAGCGGCACCTGTTGTCCGTCGATCGTCACGTACGATGCCCCCGTCCCCGGATAGGCCAGCACGTCGTGCGGGTTCACCAGCGAGACGATCAGGCAGAACGGTTGTTCGGAGTCGTAGTTCTCGATGAAGTGAACCACGCTCTGGCGCGAGGTGATCTCCGGCGGCAGGTATCCATACTTGGCCGATTGCCCGTTGCCGTCCACGAAACGCCCGTCGTTGTTGGTGTTGCCGCCTCCCATGTTCGCGATCGCCAGGTTGTCCCCCGCGTCGGGCATCCCCCAGTCATCGAACCCCCAGCGGTCGGCGATATGCCGCGTGTCCGCCTCGGTCCAGTACTTCTGCCCGAGCGGGTTGCTGTACTGCACCGGCTTGGTCAGGTGCCACTTCCCCTTGTACACCACGTTGTAGCCGGCGGTCTTCATCATCTTGGCCATGTTCTGCATGCCGCTGGAGAGCATCTGCTGCCGCCGTTCCTTCATCGCCTTGGATACGCCGTCGGTCGGGTCGCTCATGTTGTCGAACTCCAGCACCTCGGTAACGCCGTGCTGCGCCGGGTACATGCCGGTGAAGAGCGTCGTGCGCGCCGGTGAGCAGGTGCAGGAGTTGGTGTAGCCGCGGTTGAAGGTGATGCCCGTCTGCTTGAGGCGCGTCATCGCCGGCAGGTTCGCCTCCTCCCAGCCCGCGGGCCAGTACGGATGTCCGCTCTGCTGATCGCTGATGATGATGACGATGTTGGGGCGCTTTGGAAGGTCGCCGAATGCCATGTCGGTGCTCCTGGTTGTTCGGGACGGAACACAGCCGCGCGTGCACGCGTGCCGCCGGGGATGCGCGGCACGGCTCCGCCGCGCACGGTAATAGGCGCGGCGCCGGTGCGGTGTACGTCCGTCAAGTGATTGATTGAAGTCTGCGAGGGAGATTGGGAGCTCGATACAGGATCGAGGGACGGCCAAGTATACAAAAGCTCGCGCTGACGGCACGGGAATTTGTTTGCCGAAGGTTGCCGTTCGGTTGCCGCACTTCAACGCTCCGAACGTTCGCCCGGGGTTGCCGTTCGGTTGCCCCGCTTCAACG
>CAZJYH010000162.1:0-3570 GCA_964549365.1 uncultured Alphaproteobacteria bacterium | reverse complement strand
CGGGGTTGCCGTTCGGTTGCCCCGCTTCAACGCTCCGAACGTTCGCCCGGGGTTGACCCCGGGCGCGCTGCACGCCGCGTGCAAACCGGGGCGCCCGTCGCGTGTCTGCATTGCCGACCGATGACGGGCCGCGGCGTTTCACGCTGTCGATACCCCAATGTATCGGTACATTAGAGCCCGTCGCGCAGCTATCACTCCGCGCGATGGTCCGTTCATATGTCGAAGGAGGGCTTCATCCATGCGTACCGGTTCCCGTCTCCGCATCATCGTTCGATCGTTCACATTCGTGGTCGTCACCGGCCTCATGGCATGGGCCGCGGGCTGCGTCACCAATCCGGCCACCGGCGAGAACGAGTTCTCGCTCCTCTCCCGCGCCGACGAGATTCAGCTCGGCACGCAGGGTGACGCCGAGATCGTCGCGCAATACGGCCTGTACGACGACGCGGCCGTTACGCGCTACGTGGACAGTCTGGGGCAGGTGATCGCCGCGCGCTCGGACGATCCCACGCTCGTCTGGACATTCCGTGTGCTCGACTCGCCGGTGATCAACGCCTTCGCGCTGCCGGGCGGGTTCGTTTACGTGACACGCGGGCTGTTGGCTCATGTGCAGGACGAGGCGCAGCTTGCTGTGGTGTTGGGGCACGAGATCGGCCACGTCACCGCGCGTCACACCGCGCGGCGCTATACGAGCGGTCAGCTCGCCTCGCTCGGAGTCGGGCTGGGCTCGGTGCTCTTCGAGGACGTGCGCCCCTTCCTCGGCGAGATCCAGACCGGCCTGGGCCTGCTCTTCCTGAAGTTCAGTCGCGACGACGAAAGCCAGGCCGACGAGCTGGGCGTCAAGTACGCGGCCAAGCTCGGGTATCGCGTCGAGGATGCGGCGAAGTTCTTCGAGACCTTGAACCGCCTGCAGCAGAAACAGGGGGGATCGATTCCCACATGGGCAAGCACGCACCCGGATCCGGCCGACCGCTCACAGCACGTGCTGGCACACGCACAGAAGTATCATCAACAGTTCCCCGCCGCCGTGCTGATCGGCGGTGATCCCGAGGCGTTCGTGCCGCGCTTCCGTGATATCGTCTTCGGCGCCGATCCGCGCCAGGGCTATGTCTCCGGCGACATGTTCTATCACCCCACGCTCCGCTTCCAGTTCCGCGTGCCGAGCGGATGGGCCGTGGAGAACTCCAACACGCAGGTGCAGCTTGCGCCGAACGTTGCGCAGCCGACCGCCGGCATGGTGCTCACCGCATCGGAGGGGAACGATCCGCAGGCCGTGGCCACGGCGTTCGCAACCGACAACAAGGCTCAGGTGGTCTCCAGCTCGCAGGCGGTCGTGAACGGGCTGACGGCGTGGAAGATGGTGTCGGTGATTCGGTTGGAGGACGGCTCATCGCTCGAAGCGCTCAGCTACTTCATCCGCAAGCAGACCCCGGCCGGATGGTTCATCTTCGCGTTCCACGGATACACCGCGCAGGATCTGTACGCGGGGATGAGCGATACGTTCAACGCCACGGCGATCACGTTCAACGAGGTGACCGATCCCGCCGTGCTGGCGCGCGTGCCGTACCGGCTGGACGTGTTCAAGGCGCCGCGGACCGACCAGTTCGGGTCGCTGGTGCAGCCGAACGCCGCGGCCGGCGTGGAGCTGCTCGATCTGGCCATCATGAACCAGCGCGAGATCGCGGACCAGGTGAGCGCCGGGGTCAGCCTCAAGCAGGTGAAGTAGCGCCCGGGGCCATGCCGCGCCCGGGCCATGCCGCGCCCGGGGCCATGCCGCTCGCACGCCGGCTATCGGGTCAGCTCGAAGGTGATGAGGATCGTGGCCCGTGCGTTTCCCGACCAGGGCGCCTGGATCAGGATCGAGCCTCTTACGTCGGTGGTGGTGTTCGCTGCATCGAGCACCACCACCGATGAATGCACCGAGTCGTCCGCGTTGTATATGGTCTTCACCGTCGTCCCCGTCCCCGTTTCGGGGTTGCCCATCATGTACATCGAGCCGCCGTTGACCAACGCACTGTCGAGCCGGATATGGACGCGTTCCAGCAGCCGGTTGAACACCGACGTGCCGGGCGGGGCCGAGAGCGTGTAGTCCAGCCAGAGCGCCGGACGCCCGCCGGTGGTGTCCACCGCAACGTAGGCGCGATCCACCGCGTACTGCCACTCCGGAATGGCGAACGTGTCCCCCGGTGTCACCGTGACGTGCATCGTGCGGGCGGAGAGATAGTTCGTAAGGCGCGTTTCCAGGCGCGGCGTGTCGATCGCGAGCGGCGAGGCGCAGCCGAACATGAGCGCGCAAAGCGTGATGATGGCGAGGTATTGCATGGAGTTGTTCAGTATGTGAGCGACAGCCCGTAGCTGAATCCGTATTTGGGTGATGCGCCCCATGTGGAGCCGTGCACGAACGTGGTGGCGCTCAGCTCCAGGGAGCCGAACACCGAGAGCGCCGGGTTGATGTGGTAGTACGTACCGAGCGCAATGCGCCCGGCCGGCCCGAGCAGCGTGCCGCCGACGATCGCATGCGCGAACGGCCGTAAACCCGTGGGCGTTTCGATAATCCGCTTGTATCCAACACCGAACCAGCGCAGCGTCGGATCCTGCTCGCGCTGGATGATGTTGCCGGATACGTCGCGATCCTCGAAGCGCTGGTAATACGCCTCCTGTCCCGTCTCCACCCCCACCCAGTCCCCCTCGTCCACATGATAGTACACGCCGATGGAGGTGTTCTGCTCGAGCGGTACCGTGCCGATCCGCAGCTGCGAGGGGACGGTGCGGATATCGGTGCTGGCGATGCCGCGCAGTTCCACCGAGAGCGGCAGCGTCGGCTTGCGCGGGGGCTCGGCGCCCAGCGGATCGTCCAGCGGCGCGGCGGGCTGCTTTGTGTGGGCATACGCTCGTTCGGCGCGCATCGTCGGGACGGAATCCGGCGTGGCCGGAACCGAGCGTGGCTCCGGTGCCGCGTCGATCGGTGCGGCGGTCTGCGCGAGGATCGCGGGACCGTTGCTCGCCGAGGCGGGGGGGATCGCCGGCCGCCGGAGCCTGCGGAGGGCCGTGAGCGCCGCGCCCAGCCGTCGTTCCAATCGCTCGACCTCGGCTCCGTTCGCAAACGCCGTCTCGTTCGTCGAGGGCGCAAGGGCGCCGTGCGCCGCCGCGGAGGTGTTCTGCACGCCGACCACCCGATGGGCCGACATCGGTCCGGGGGGCGAATATCGGCCGTTGACGCCCCGGGCGTCGGCATTGCGTTCGGTGTGATGGGGGCCCATCGCCGCCGGTGAGGATGCGTCCGGGGTGAGAGCGGTGCCGCTCTTCGCCGTCGATCGAAGGCCGTTACGGGCAACGGTCGACTCCCGTGCCGGGAATTGCGCGAACAGGAAGAAGGCCACCACCAGCCCGGCGACGAAGCCGGACACGGTGCCGAACGGGTACGGCAACAGACGTCGTGCACCGGTCGGCGCGTCGTCGTAGCCGAGCGCGTTGAAGATGTTGTCCGTGATGTGCGCAGGCGGGGCACCGGCGGCAACATCCAGCGTTGCCGCGCGCAGGGTCAGGATCGATCCGCGCAGGTCGTTGCGGAGC
>CAZJYH010000161.1:0-9170 GCA_964549365.1 uncultured Alphaproteobacteria bacterium | reverse complement strand
CCATGCGCACGGACATTCGACGTGCGCCGAAAACCGAAGCGCATGGCCAAGCCCGTGGTCGGCCCCGGCTCACGGCATCACCGTTGCGGCAGGGTTCCTTCACCATCGCGTTGCTAATGACAATGCAACGTAGGTCGGTTCCTTTCGCCCTTTCAAGGGGCTGGGTCTTGGTCTCGTCTTCGGCCCCCAATGGCTCACGCCCTTGGCTATGACCTTTCGCCCTTCCAGGGCGAGGAGAGACCCGGCAGGTGTTCATTGTCCGGGTATGCCACAACAACAGCGCGGGGATCTCAGGAGGACATACCGGTACCATCGAGAACAGTGCGTCTTCCCCACTGGATGCCGGATACCCCTGGGTCATTGCGAGCGCAGCGAAGCAATCTCCCCAACCTGTACTGCATATCCGGTGAGATCGCCACGCCCCTCCTTCGTCGGGGCCCGCGATGACAGTTGGCACTTTCGCTGTACGAGAACGTGAACCGCTGGTGGCGACAAGTATATAGTTCCCCTTCGAAATACACACGTCCCACCCCCGGAGGGCGGCAGGACGTGAGTTCGAGGCCCGACATGTTTACCCGGAATGTGCCGGAACCTCGGGTAAGAGTTCTGTTGCCGCGGGAGATGACCGATGCGAGCTCGGCGGTCTCTACACGGCCGTCGGCGTCACGAGCAACACGGAAGGGTACCGGCGGGCGTCGTGCATGCGCAGGAAGAAGTAGCCGATGCCGGCCAGCCCGAGCATCAGCGTCGGCGTCTCGCGCCCCCCCGGAACGCCGCACGGCCACGGGAATCCGTCGCGCCCCAGACGCGCAGTCGCGGCGGCGGCATACGCATCGGCCTTCTCGCGGTACTCGTCGGCATCGAGTACGGCGTGCGCCTCCAGCAGCAGTTCCGTGTTGCCGAGGAAACCGTGACAGAGCGAGCAGTCCTGAATGCGCGAGTAGAGCGCGGCATCCAGCGCAGCAACGGTTGTGCCGATCGCCGTCTCGGCCTCCGACCGCAGGGCCGCGTCCTTCAGGATCCGCCAGGCTCGCAGACGCGACAGGCCGATGCCCGGAGCACCGTGGCACCAGGCCACCGTGTACGACGGCTCGCCGCCCGATTCCCCGACGCGGGCATGCTCCCGCAGATCCGGCCAGTTGCCGAAGGCGGGATTGAACCAACTCCGTTCGTAGCGAAATCCCTCGCGAGCGGCCGCGGCGAATCGGTCGTCGCCGGTGACGGCATACAGCTCGGCGAGCGCGCAGGCGATCCCCGCCACACCATGCGCGTAGCCGTTGAGATCGGGTTGCCCGGGCCCGGCATGCATGGTATCCCACGACCACCCCCGCTCACCGATGCGCGCCTCGGCCAGCAGCCGTTCGCCGTGGCGGATCGCGGCGGCCCGGAAATCCGCCCGATCGTGGCGAGCAGCCGCATCCAGCAGCGGCGCCACGGCGCCGGCGCTCCCGGAGATCAGATCTACCTCCTGCGTTGCGGGATCGATGGCCGCCACTTCCGCCATCAGCGCCAGACCGCGTTCGCGCAGATCCGCGCGCCCGAGAAGATCACCACATCGCAAAAGCACGTGGGCGATGCCGGTGCGGCCGGAGTGGAAGCTGCAACGGAACGCGTCGGCCACATCGTCGAGGCGGCTCAGCGCCTGGGCGATCGCCCCCTCGGCGGCAACACGAAACGGACGCTCACCGAGCGCATCGTGCAGCGATGCCAGGAACAGAGCGATGCCCGCGGTGCCGGCGTACAACTCGGGGCCGAAACTGCGGCGCACCACACGCCAGTCCCCATCGACGTGCTCCATCGAATCGCCGAGCCAGTTGCAGCGCTCGCCGTCCCAGTATGCATCGCGCGCCAACCGCGCCCCGATGCTGCGCGCGGCCGCGAGAACGTTCGTCTCCACCCCTTCGATGACAGCCATGTGATCCTTGAGCCTGTTGAACTATTTCAAGCGCGTTATTGACAGTTCAGTTGATTAGGCAACGAAGCAGACTCAACACTGTCATCCGCGTGGTACATCCCGATCGCAGATCGGGGCGAAAGCGGGGATCCAGGCGACACCGCGCCGGATGCCCGATCAAGTCGGGCATGACATGCCGGATGTTTCTCAACCGATCGAGTCATGTGTCGATAGACTGTCAACAACAGTCTGCTACGGTGTGAACCGATAGACATCCGGCGATCCGGGGCACAGATACGGCCGCTCCATGGAGATACCGTTCCGCGCGAAGACCGCCTCGATCTCGCGCATGCGGCCGGTGACGCTGTGGGTCCCCTTCTTCCACGCGTTGACGATCCCCTCGGCCACCATCGCGCAGCGGTCCATCCCGAAGCTCTCGCCGTTGCCGGGATCCTCCGCGAACCCGAGGCCGCGCGCAAGCCGCTTCGTGAACAGCGGCGTGTCGTCGTTCAGATGCGCGACAACTTCGCCGTGTACGTCGGCGAGCAGCTCGGCGACGATCCGGTACAGTCGTCGCGTGATGAAGAGCACACCGGCATCACGACGACCGTAGAGCGCGACCGAGCTGAGGAGCTTGAAGCGGAACGGGATCTCGTACGCATCGAGCGCGCGGCGCAATGCTCCGGCAAGCACGGGAGCCCCGGACGCGGTCACGTTCCAGTAGAACCGCACGATGTCGCGCTCGTCCTGATAGTCGGCGAGCGCATCGCTGAAGAAGAAATGAAAGCCGGGCTGCATCGTGTTCGACTCGCCGGCCGTGTGCAGACTGACGACCGATCCAGGACGCGGCGGGATCCCCGGGCCGTCGTGCGTCATGAACTCCCCGGGCCACACCGTGCGGGCCGTACCGAACTTGTCGACGGCGAGTTGCCCGGAAGGGAACATGTGCTCGATGCGCCAGCCACGATCCCATCGCGAGGTTCCCCCCGCGGCCGCCGAAAGCGCCGCGTTGTGCGCGGCGTCGATCGCGGGATCGGCATGCATCGCGACGGCGGACGACGAAGCGGCCGCCGGGAAGCGCGTGGTGTAGCAACGCGCATAGATCTCGTTCTTCAACGCCGAGCGCATCGCATCGTACTGACCGCCCGATTGCCCGGCAAGCGACTGCTCCCCGGATTGTTGCGCGCCCGTTCGCTGCGCGGCACCGTTCCCGATGCCGGCGTGGTCCGCGAGCGGCACAACCTCCCCGGCAAAGAGGAGCATGCCGGGAGATGCGATCTGAACCGCTCGAACGATTGCTTCAAGTTCCGTGCGCATGAGATGAGGATGTGAATTGCGCTCCGTTCCGTACATCGAATGCCGGCATCAACCGGCCGTTGCCGTGCGAACGGTTGCGTCCGCGTCGACGTTTTCCTCCCGCACGATCCCCACGAGCTGCTCGATCGCGTGGCGCGGGTTGTTGAGAATGTTCAGGCTCACCTGCAGCATCAGCACCACGCTCGGCGTGAGCCTGCCGAAGTGCGCCACGTATTCATACGCCGTCTGGATCATTCGCGCGGCGGCATACCCGAGGCTGCGTTCCATCAATTCATCCGAACGTTCGGCGGCGCCGAGTGCGTGCACATACGCGCTCCAGAAGGCGCGCATCGAGGGCTGCATCCCCTCGATCGGATAGGGGGCCGCTGCAACCAGTTGCTCCGGCGTGGCCGGGCCGCTCACGGGAATCGCGAGGATCCAGAACGCGAAGTACGACTGGAACACCGCGCCGGCATCCCAGCAGGGATCGCCGAAGTCCGCCAGCTCCCAGTCGATGATGCTGATCGAGACGCCCCCACGCTCCTCGCGTACGATCAGGTTATCCCACTTGATGTCGCCGTGCACCAGGCTGTCGCCGCTCCACCGTGAGCGGAGCGAATCGAGTTGACGGTGAAAATCGGTGTGTCGGGCGAGGATGCCGCCAAGCTGCGCGCCGGCATCGCCGGGGACGGCCGAGACGTAATTCAGAAGTTGATGCGCCGAGAGTATCCAGGGGATCTCGCGCGCGAAGACGGCCGTGTGCTGCGGGTTCAACCCGACGTCGCGCACGCCCCGGTGATATCCACCCAACGCATCGCCGATCGCCGCGCCGATCATCGGCGGAAACTCGCCGCGCCGAAGATGATACTCCGAGACGTTCTCGGTCGAGCCCAGCAGTTCGGTGATGAGGATCGCGCGCGCGCGATCGTAGCCGTGATACCGCGGCATCAATGCGGCCGCGTTCGAGAAGCGCGAATCGGCCGAGGCAAGCCAGTAGCAGGTGGCCTCGCGCTGCAGCGCCAACTGATCGCGCTCGTCCCAGCTCCGCACCTGCTTGATGAAGAAGCCCGGCCCGCCCCTGCGAACCACCTTGAAGTTGCTGTTGCGGCGCGGAGCCTCGATCACCATCACGTCGCCGTCGACGATCGGCCCCGTCTCCAGAAGGCGACGCTCCATCAGATACGGCACGACGTTGTTGCGGGTCAGAATCATGGCATTGGCTGCATAGTGTGTAGCACAGTGTTCGGTGCGCAACGGATCGCGGGATCGGCGCCGTCGGCGGGCGCCCCCCGCCCCCCGGGATGAGGAGCGAGGGAGCACGCCGTCTATCTTTCATCCGTCCGCCGGAAGCGCGCACAGAATGTACGCGCTTCGCGGCCCATCTTCGCAAGGGACGCGCGGCGCTACGGCCGGCGCGTCCCTCGCACTGCGTCATCGCTTCATCACCAGCCGATCGGACAGCCGAGCGTCACCGGCGGGCAAACCAGCGTCGGACAAAACCGTGTCGGGCAGGTGATCGTCGGCGTCGGGCAGACCCGCGTCGGACACGTCAACGTCGGCGTCGGGCAGATCCGCGTCGGACACGTCAACGTCGGCGTCGGACAGATCCGCGTGGCCGGGCAGAGCTGCGTGGCCGGACAGGTCTGCGTAACCGGGCAGACCCGCGTCGGACACGTCAGCGTCGGCGTCGGACAGATCCGCGTGGCCGGACAGAGCTGCGTGGCCGGGCAGAGCTGTGTTGCCGGGCAGAGCTGTGTTGCCGGGCAGAGCTGCGTGACCGGACCCTTCGCGAAATCGGCTCCATACGCGGCGGCGTCGGTCCCGTAATCGCCGTAGTCGCCGTACCCATAAGGGTCATAGCCGTAATCGGCGCCGAAGTCACCGCCCGCGTAATCATCGGCATATCCACCGCTCGTATCGAAGCCATGTCCCATCACAACCGCACCCGGGTCGAAGCCGCCCTGCCGGCAGACCGGACCGCTCGGGCAACCGGCCAGCGTGTTCGGGCACGCGACGAAGTCCGACGGCAGCGGGCAGCGCGGCGGCGCCGAGAGGATTGGGCACTGCGGCGGAACCGTGCGGATCGGGCAGTACGCCGGATACGTACGAATCGGGCAGTGCGGTGGCAGCGTGCGGATCGGGCAACGCGGCGGTGAGGTTATCGGGCATCCGGCCAGCGTGATGAGCGCGTGTGCCTGCGCCGACCCGTCGTCGTAGCCGTACGCTCCGTAGTCATCATACCCCATGCCATGCCCCTGGGCCACCGTTCCCGGATCGAAGCCCCCCGGATCGCAGACCGGACCGCTCGGGCAGCCCGCCAGCGTGTTCGGGCATGCAACGAAGTCCGACGGCAGCGGGCAGCGCGGCGGCGCCGAGAGGATCGGGCACGCCGGTGGAATCGTGCGGATCGGGCAACGCGGCGGCAACGTGTTCGGGCACTGCGGCGGCAGTGTGCGAATCGGACACACGGGGGGCAACGTGTTCGGGCACTGCGGCGGCACCGTGCGGATCGGACACTGCGGCGGCACCGTGCGGATCGGGCACTGCGGCGGCAGCGTGCGAATCGGGCAGCGCGGCGGATATGTGGCAGGGCAGTTCAGACCCAGCGTCTGCGGCGGACACGTCAACGTGTTCGGGCATCCGAACTGGGTGGCCGGGCCGTGTGCCTGCGCCGAACCGTCGTCGTAGCCGTATGTCGCATAATCATCCTGGCCCATGCCGTGCCCCTGGGCAACCGTGCCGGGATCGAAGCCGCCCGGGTTGCAGACCGGACCGCTCGGGCAACCGGCCAGCGTGTTCGGACATGCGACGAAGTCCGACGGAATCGGGCAGCGGATCTGCTGTGAGACGCACGGCCTGGTGACCGACGGGCACGGCGTGAACTTCGACGGACACGGAATCGCAACCGATGGGCACGGCGCGAGCTTCGACGGACACGGCGTCAACTGCGAGATGCACGGGCGCGCCACCGACGGACACGGGTTCGTGCGGGTCAGACAGATCGCCGCCACCGACGGGCACGCCACAACGATCGACGGGCACGCGATGCCCAGACTCGGGCAGGCGGCCAGCGACAACGGCGCCTTCGACGCCTCGCCGCCGGACCAATCGCCCGCCATCAGGTGTTCCTGATAGATCGGGCCGTCGAAGAACCCCGCTTTCGATGCATCGGCCTTCGGCTGCGAGTACTTCAATTCGGCGTCCGCCTTCACCCACACATATTCGCCGCCAAGCGACGACTCCTCGCGCGGCATCGGCTCGGTGTGCACGATCGCATCATCCGGAATATCGACCCAGCTGGAAAGCTGCTGATCGAAATACAATCTGGTGTGTCCCTCCTCGGACGAATCGCCGAGGAATCCACTCAGCACCAACAAATCCGGTGGATTAGCCGGATCGCCGACGATCTTCGCAACGAAGTCCGCCTTGCGTCCGGCTCTCTTCGCATTGTCAGCCATAATAATCCCCCTCAATCAAATGAGTATGTATCAACCGGCTCGCTCGAACCCGGATGGGCGCAAGCCTGCATCAGCATCGGACACGAGAGGAGCGGTCCGCGCAATGCCGGGCATGCGCATGAATCTCGGATGAGACATGCGCAGGCCGCGACATCGATGCGGACGATGCCTCGTGTGCATTGCATTGTGAGGGGAGAGCAGTAAGCGCGCGGTGACTACCGCCAGTGGTCCGATCCGTGCACGTCACAAGCGCTGTTTGGACACAACGTTCGCCATCGGCCAACGGGAAACGCCGACAACGGAACGCACAGCGATGCGCGATTCAATAAGGGGACGAGAAGGCACGTTGACGTGCGTGGTAATTGTACAGGGAACACAAACATCGAATAAAAATGGATACCTGTCAAGAGGTCGAGGAAAAATGTGTCGAAGCCGATGCATTCCATCGAGAGAGGTGCGAGGTACGATCGATGAATATCATGTAAATAATTCGCCACATGCCGATCGAGCGGCACAATCGATTGATCGGGCGATCTCACGCGGAACCGCCACGATGGCTGCGAATATTCGCGCGCCGGGCGCCGACCGTTCATCCATCTCCATCCGAGGAGTTGCCGCCGTGCCCGCGCAGTCCCACGGCTCGCCGGGATCTCCGCTGCGAGCGCACGCCGACCACCATATACCCCATCGAGCGCAACAGGATCTTCAGATCGAACCACGGCGAGATGTTGAGGATGTACTCCAGATCCAATTCGACGGCATGCCGCGAGCTCTCGATCGTGCGCGCGCCGTCCTGCTCGATCCGTGCCCACCCGGTCAGGCCCGGCCGCACCATCCACCGATACGCATGCAACGGGGCGATATCCATCCACCGATCCGCCGCCTCCGGTGATTCCGGCAGGGGCCCGATCAGGCTCATCTCGCCACGCAGCACGCTCCAGACCTGCGGCAAGGCGTCGAGGCGACGCGATCGCAGGAACCGACCCATGCGCGTCATGCGCGCGGTGCCGGCGCGCAGGAACGGATGATCGGGGTCGACGCCGCGACGCGTTGCACAGAACGTCGGCATGCGGAAGATGCGCCCTCCGCGCCCGACGCGCTGCGACATGCGGAGAACGGGCCCACCGGAATCCAGCAGGATCGCAAACGCGATCACCCCGCACATCACAACCAACACGGGCGCAGCGATCATCAAAAGAACCACTTCGCAGCACCTCCGGATTCCGAGGTAGAACACGGGGAGACGGTGCGCCCGAAGACGCAATTCGAGATCGGGCTCGGAGAGCGCAACCGCCGCTCGAAAGCGTCGGCGCGGAAGCCCTTCAGCGGCATAGAAATCCAACATCGGCACAACGCTCCTTCTGCCGTTGGAGTTCGGCAGCGGATTGATGAACGAACGAGAGCAATCGGTAGCAGACGTTGGGCGATCCTCCGCAATGCGTGAATGATGTTGAGCGATCAGCACCGGAAGGCGCCGCCACCCGCGCGTCGAACACGCGTGCCGACGAGTTCTGCGCGGGATGGCGGGCTTCCGGGTATTCGTTGCGGGTGAGTGGCGAGTATCGGCGCGTGCGGCGGCATCGGGCCTTGCGGCTGCGGTGACGCCCCACTGCGATCGAGGCGGATGGGAACGGCCGTGGTACAGTCCGGGTATACGGCCACCGGCAGGACGCCGCGATGCACGCACCGCAGGTGCCGCGCGCCTTGCTCCGCGGGCCCTTGCGGCCGGGAGCATCGCTGCGGACTCACGATGAACGCGAACGCGCTCTTGCGGTCACCACCGTTCATACCCGTTCCCTCCGTTTCGATGGAACGCAATCGCGCGGCGTGCCGACGAGGCGCACAAGCCCCATCGCCCCCGACGCGGCGTGGCCCCCTGACGCGGCGTGAACCCACGCGGCGCGGACGGCTGCGGCGATTACGCTGATTTCCGGTTCGGTAGATCGGTAGCTGTCGTGTTGTTCGGCGAGACGGAAGCTGTGTGACGTGTGGTTTCGATGGTCGCCACGGCGGTCGAGCCGTGGTGCTTCGTTCTGAAGGTCATGGGCGCGCTCGGACGGCGGGCCCCATATATCTCCTTTCGTTGCGCGATTCGATGCGCCGAGGCAGTGCGACGTGCCCCGGCGCGTCTGCTTGACTGGATCCGTGCGGCACACTTCTCACGGTTGTGCCGGTGCATGTCCTCTCTTCGCCATGCACGCACCTAACACATACGCCGAAGAAAATGTTAGTGCGATGGTGTCCACTCGGCTCAGCAACGGACTCTTCAACCGGCACCACGCCGTGGCCGCCGCCGGGTAGCAAGATGAGGGAGATACCGAAACCGGTGGGTTCGAAGCAGGTAGCCGGCCGTCGAGCGAAGCGACACCACCGGATAGGGGTGTCCATCGATACTCAGCACCCCTTCGGGGTGTGTTGAGAGGCGCGCGCGGGTGCCGAATGAGGCCGCCCGATGTGGCGTCGGTTGCACCTCGCCGTTGCATTGCATCGTCATTCCCGGTGTGCCGCGGAGCCGACTCCGC
>CAZJYH010000160.1:5113-9175 GCA_964549365.1 uncultured Alphaproteobacteria bacterium | reverse complement strand
ACTTCTGACCGGTCCTGCGGTCGTCGTGAATATCTGATGATTTTTCACGGGAATAATTCCGAATACGATCGGATACCCGGGCGCGATCGGATCGATCGAGCCATTGGAACGTCGGCATCCCGAAAAACCCTGTCCATGGGCGTTGGGCGGCGCGTGGCCCTTCGTTTCGCGCACTGACGTTCCCGAATTGACGACGCTCTTGCACGCAACTCGTGCCGCGTGCGGCAACGCCGACGGAATTTGTTTCCGTCGGCGTTTGCATTTCCGGCCGACACATCATCCTCCCCTTATCGATTCATGCGAAGCACGCGATCGATTCGGCAACGCGTTACTTTCCGGATTCCATACGCCTCATTTCTCCTGACGCTTCCAACGTGCCCGCGCCGAGTACATTGCTCGCAACAAGCGATCCGAACGGCGCGGCAGAATGCAACTATGAGGCGTCGGGTGGACTGCCGGGAACAACCGACTGACCGGCAATGCCACTCGTCCCCCCGGATAGTCGGTGCAATTTCTCGAGGATGATATGAACATCAGAATTATCTCGATCGGCGGCGCCCTTACACTTGCGGCACTGGCCATGGTTGGATGCAAGGACTCGGTCGTAACTGCTCCGCAGGACGGCAATGCCGTGCAGAAGGCACCGGCGGGCGGCATCGATGATCGAGGCGGGCGGCGGCGCGGCGCCGACGACCCAGCCGGCGACAATCGCGGCGGCCACGGCCTGGATGATACCACGATGGGACCGGCGCCCGTTGATCCGCCGACCGACGACAAGGGAAGGGGACGCGGACGGGGCAAGGATGACTCCACGCACGTCGGCCACGGCGGCAACGGGCTCGATGACTCCACGCACGTCGGCCACGGCGGCAACGGGCTCGATGATTCGACCGGGCAGCATGGCGGCAACGGCGTCGATGATTCGACCGGGCAGCATGGCGGCAACGGCGTCGATGATCCCGCCGGACACCGGCGTGGCGGCCGTGGCATCGATGACGCGGCCGGGCACGGGCGTCGCGGCCGGGGTGCAGACGATGCGGTCGACCATCAGCGCCGGGAGGACCGTCTTGCCCAGGCCGACGACAACCCGGCAGGACCACAGGGCGTGGAGCCCCCCGCCGACGACAAGGGAAAGCGGCGCGATGCCGGTGGGCCCCCTGACGATAAGGGCGGCCGCCGCCGGCCGTGAACGAGTTTCCCCCTCCAGCCTCCCCCCGGCCGATTCGAGGGCGCACGCCGATTCGGCGGCGCCCTCGATGGTGTTGCCCTCGATGGCTTCGAAGAAAATTCACCATCCGCGTCCCAGGCTGTTACCTTTGATGCAGCGCCCGGATCGATTCTAGTGACGGTCCAGAAAGAGCCTGAGCGCGCCCGTCACTGCGCCCGGCATTCGGGGCTCCCCCCTTCCCCAGAAAGTTTTGGTCCACGCCGTCGGGTGGTTTGCGAGTCGAATGCCGACAGACTTGCAATGACGCTCCCCCGCATAGTTCATGACGTCGGCGTCATTTCCCGAGAGAACGACAATGCTGAAACGCTATCTCCCCATCGCAAGCGCGGTAGCGCTTATGATCGGTATCGGAACCGGCTGCCAGGACTCCCAGGTCGCCGCTCCGCAGACCAGCGATGCCACGCTCCAGACGGGTGGCTTGAACCTGACGAGTCTTTCCGTCGATAACGCCTTCGACGGCAACGTGGATCGAATTGCCTCGCTCGACGATGTGCTGAACGGCGCCTCTCTTCTCACCCCTCCGGCGACCGGACCGAACGACGACAAGGGACGCGGTGGCCGTGGCGGCCGTGGTCATGGTGGTGACGATACGACCAAGGGGGGCGGCCCTCGCGGCGACGACACGACCAAGGGGGGCGGCCCTCGCGGCGGCGACACGACCAAGGGGGGCGGCCCGCGCGGCGGCGACACGACCAAGGGGGGCGGCCCTCGCGGCGGCGATACGACCAAGGGGGGTGGACGCCCGGGCGACACCGCACAGAAGGGTGGCAACGACAAGCGCCCGCCGTGCCTGCAGGACGGCTACCTCAAGCGGATTCTCAACGGCGTGCAGCTGACGCCGGCGCAGGCAACCGCGATTCGCGGCTGCCAGCAGGATCTGAAGGATTGCATCGACGCAGCCACCAGGCGCTATCATGTTGCTCGCGAGGGGCTCTTCAAGGAGCTGCGCGCCGAGCTGGAGAAGATCCGTGACGCCGTGAAGAACGGCCGGCTCACTCCGGAAGAGGGGCGCAGGCTGTGGAATGCCAAGAAGGAGGCATATCGCGCAAAGTTCGACGCGCTCCAGAGAGGCTACCAGCAGGCACTCGAGCATTGCTGCGACGAGTTCAACCTCTGCGTGCGTGCGGCGCTCGCTGGAGGCGGTCGGGGCTGATACGATCGTCGGCCTCCCCGGCCCGCTGATCCGACAACCTCGATGAATTCGTGACACGAAACACAGAAGGGCGGCCCTCGACGGGTCGCCCTTCTGTTTGCGCATGCTCCGGGCCGCTGGTAGATTGTGACACTTATGGATGCAGGCCTACGCCATCCTCAGCAATCGGGCACACGATTTCAACGCGCGGTACGCCACGGCTATCGCGCGTCGCTGTTGATCGTGCTCCACCGCACCGCGAGGCTGCCGAGGCTCATGGCCATCGGGGCAATCCTTGCGACGGCTACGCTCCACTCAACGCCGTTACAGGCCCAGGATACGAGCGCGGTGCTCCTGCGGATCGGGCCTGCCGCCTCCTTCGGCCGAGGCACGCTGACCACGGCTATCCCGGTGTTCGCCGGTGGGGGAACGGTCTGCACGTCGACATTCGGCGACGGCACGACCAACAGCCTGTGGCTGGGTGCGGAACTGCAGATCCCCGGGCTCATCGGCCGTTACCTCGGTCTCCTGATACGCCCTGCCTTTGCGACCGCCTCCACGCGCCTTACCGCCCCGCCGACCGCCGAGCAATTGTTTTACGACGAGCCCACCCGCACGTTGATCAACATCCCGCGCGAGTACCGTCTGGACGCACGGCTTTCCTCGATCACCCTGGACGTTCTTGCGCACTATGAGCTTCCGTTCGGTTTAGCGGTCGCCGCAGGCCCGTCGGCCGGTTTCCGGCTTGCGCCGTCGATCGCCGTCACCGACAATATCCTTGACGGCGATCGCTCGTTTGCAGATGGGGAGCGCACGGCGCCCGTAGCCGGCGCCGTCGGCCCAACGCCCCGTCGGTTCGTCCTCGAAGGAGTCGCCGCGCTCTCGATGGCGATCCGACTCCGCGGCGGCCTCTCCGTTGTCCCGACGATATCATATCGGCGCGATCTCACACAGGTGATGCAGGATGCCGATTGGCGCCACTCGGTGTTCAACGGTGGCGTGGCTCTCCTGTTCGAAATCCCGGAGCGGCGGCCTCTCCCGCCCCCACCGCCGGACACGCCCGTCGTGCGCGACACAACCCAGCGGCCCGACACTCCGAAGGCCGCGCCACGATTCACGGTGGCGCTGTCGATGGTGGGGACCGATGCGGCAAATCGATCGACCGATGCGGCCGTGATCAGCGTGCGTGAGGTGATCGTCCGCAACAACATTCCGTTGCTCCCCGCGCTGTTCTTCGCGCGCGGCACCGACTCGCTGGGCTCCCGATACCGCCGGTTGAGCCCGGAGGAGGCTCGGAGCTTCGACTATGCGTCGTTGGCGGAGTTGGATGCTGCGGCGATGTCGCACGAGGCGATGAACGTGATCGGCAGCCGCGCATCGCAAAACCGCTCTCTGCGCATTACGATCAACGGCTCGGCTGCGGGAGACGAACCGGCCGGCCTTGCACAGGCCCGCGCCGACCGTGTGAAGGAGTATCTGGTGACGACCTGGGGCATACCGGCAAACCGCATCACCGCGCGCATCGCCCCGGGCCCCTTGCCCCGTTCGGACGAGAGCACCGGGGACGGCCGCGACGAGAATCGACGTGCAGTGATCAGCGCGTCGTCCGCGGCGTTGCTCGCGCCGATCATCACTGAACGCATCGTGCGCGATTTCAACCCGCCGCTTGTGCGTCTTACGCCGACGATCGAGGCCGAGGCCG
>CAZJYH010000160.1:4864-5103 GCA_964549365.1 uncultured Alphaproteobacteria bacterium | reverse complement strand
CCGGCGTGCGCGACTGGGAAATCACGATCCGCGAGGGGAACAACCGCCTGGCCGGATTCTCGAAGAGGGATATCGACGCCGGTAACGGTGGACTGACCTGGCAATTGAACGAGAACTCCCTCGACAGCGCAAGCGGCCGTCTGGTGGCCGAGCTTCGTGCCGTCGACTCCACCGGGCAGATTCGCATCGCCCGCGATTCCATCGCCCTCGTCCTCGTACACGACAGCTCGGTGATCGAC
>CAZJYH010000160.1:0-4854 GCA_964549365.1 uncultured Alphaproteobacteria bacterium | reverse complement strand
GGAACGTCTGTTCTTCTCGTTGGTCGGTTTCGGATATCGATCCGCAACGGGAGACGCAGCGCATGACAATCAGCTTGCCGCAATGGCACGGCTGATCCGCGGCGATGCGCGCGTACGGGTGATCGGCTATTCCGACCGCATCGGCGACGACGCGTTCAACACGGAGCTCTCGCGTTCAAGAGCGCAGTACGTTGCCGACAAATTGAAGGCGCTGGTGGCCGGCCGTGATAACGGTGGCGTTCGCTTCGATGTGATCGGTGCCGGCGTCGACACCGATCGATTCCCCAACGAACTTCCCGAAGGGCGCATGCTGACCCGCGGAGCAACGATCATGATCGAACAGCCGGTGGCCGCAGCACCGCGCTGAGTCGGCGGCACCGCGCCGATTCAGCGGCGCGGTGGACGTTCGCCGCGGATGCGACCGCGCCAACTCCGGCTCGATTCAACCTCGCAACGCCTCGCACGTCGGTAGCGGCTTCGGGGACAACGCATGACCCCGTGACAGTCCACGAAATCATTGCATTGGGATCGAACGCCATGAACAGGACACTTGGTTACTTCGTCACATTTGTCGGGCTCGCGTGCGCGGGCGCGGCACACGCGCAATCGGGCACCAACGCGGTGCTCGCGTTGAACGGCACGACGGATTACGTCGTTTCCGGCAGCCAGCTTTCGGCGGCCAACACCTTCACGATGGAATTGTGGGCCAATCCCACCGCACCACATCAGATCGATGTCGAGACGACCGGCGGCGCCGAGTCAGGGGTATCGGGCCAACGCTACGCCGTCTATCCGCTGCACGGGACAGCCTGCTGGGGGGACGGCCACGCGGGAATCGGCATATCTGTCGGTACCACCGGCGTGAGCGTCTACGAGCATGCGGCCGAGCACATGCCGGCCGTGCTCGTGTATGCGGGGGAAATTTCCGGTTGGACTCACATCGCTGTGGTGTATCGGGATCGCGTGCCGTCGTTGTTCATCAACGGCCGAATGGTTCGCACCGGGCATCCGAGCAGCATGCGATACGTACATCCGTCGGCCGGCCGCACGGCCGATCGCTATGTATACGGCGGAATCGGGGGCGGCCCCTTCGGATATTTCGCCGGCATGATCGATGACTTCCGCGTGTGGGACCGTGCGCGCTCCGCCTCGGAGATTCGCGCCACGATGCCGCAGAACAGCCCGGCGATCGGCGCGGGCCTGCTTCTTGCATACGGGATGAATCGCTCGGGTGAGGGAGCGGCGCTGAACGTATCGAACGCAGGTTCGGCGGCAACGTCCGGAACGACGATCGGCACCAACGAGACGCCTCGCTTCGTGGGCATCGAGCCCACAACTGCGCAGGGAACCGGGATGCGCATCGAGTGATCGACGCTGATCGTCGGTTGCGCCGGTACCGTCAGAAACAAAAGAATGGCCACGCGGAGAGATGCGTGGCCATTCATGTATGTGACTGTATGAGAGTATTCGCTCGTCGGGTTCGCAGGGACCTGGAGTGAGCACAAACCGCACGGCATGCGTGCCACAGTACACAAGGTTGAGCATACGCGCATGCGCGAACGCCGGCGCGGGGAACCCGACAGCTCGTGCTTTCTCATTCGACGAGAATCATCGGGGTCGGTATCGGCAGCGGGGCGGTAACGGCCCCGCGCCATCCGAATGCGGCCGCCCGGAACGCGAGTGATCGCCATGGCAAGGCCGCCGGGCACGAGATTCGTCTCGAGGAACCAAGTTGATCGGGATCAAAAATTGATTGCGCCGATGAATCACCGAACGCAATCGAGGGGGAACCGCCATCACAGCAGTGATGCAACTAGCGTGTGAGCGTAATGAACGGGGGGCGAATCGCTCGGATCGACGGGTATGAAAAAGAGACTCGCGCCCCTCACCGTGGGCAATGTCTACCGGCGCGCACAAACAGTATCGGGAACCCTGTGATTCAGGGCCCGGCTCCGAGGGTGATCGGCCTTTTCTGCCGTAAGGCCATCACTATTCTCTTTCGGAGTTGGACATCAACGTGCCGTGCGAAACCTTCCCAAATGAATCTGGACCTCGAGAAGATGACAAAGCACAACCTTCGTCAACGACAAACGATGCTCAAGGGACGAGCGCGAGTCAGATTCTCAAAGAACACCCTCAATCCAAAGAACGGATGTAAAGTTAGATGCGAAATATGAGCGTAAGATGAGATTGGGGGCCTTTTTCAACGGAGTGGCTCAAATCGCCCACCAACCTTACGACGGTTGTGGTGTTGCGGCGCAAGCAGGAGATCGAACGGCGCACGCCGGTTCCGACCAAGACGGATCGGACACCGATCATTCGCTCGCCGGCAGGGCGATTGTGACAGTTGTGCCACTACCGCCTTCCGATGCGATGGAAATGGTCCCACCGTAGGATTCGATCACCGTCTTGGCGATCGTCAGTCCGAGTCCATGCCCCGAGGTGCTCCGAGCCCGGTCGGATCGATAGAAGCGGTCGAACACGTTGGGGAGGTCGTCAACGGAAATGCCGGTGCCACGATCGATCACGGTGACGAAGACCCCCTGCTCCTCACGCACGATAATCGAGATGGCGGAGCCGCTCGGTGAGTACTTGGCGGCATTGTCCAAAACGCCCGCAAGAGCGCGCTCCAACGCGGTCGGCGCGCATGTGAACATGGGCGTGGCATCACAGTGAATGTCCCATACCAACAGTTTGGAACTGAACGCGGTGTTGGTATCGGCAACGCACGCAAGCATCAGCTCATCGACGCGAATCGCACGCGCCGGCTCGCCGGGGTTCTCGCAGTCGAACGACGCAAGCAACACCAGATCGCTCGCCAGACGATCCAGCCGGCGCGACTCGGCATCGATGCGCTCCAGGGCCTCACGCGTCGTCAGATCGTGCACCGCGCCGCTCTGGCGCAGCAGATCGAGCTCGGCCCGCACGACAGTCAACGGCGTCCGCAGATCGTGCGACGCGCCGGCCACGAACCGCACCTGCGACCGGCGCACCTGATCCATCAACGCCGTCACGTGGGCGGCGCGCTCCTCCATCCGCTTGCCGAGCATGTCATAGGCCTTCCGCATGGTGGCTTCGGCCTCCTTCCGCGCCGTGATGTCGCGCACCACGGCAACCAGGTATCCCTGACGATCGACCTCCACATACTTCACGTTCACTTCCACCAGGAACGTCCGCCCTCCACTCGTTCTGTGCTCCCCCTCCACGATCAACGATCCGGCGGCGCGAACCTCCGCCACGTGCCGGCGCCACGCGTCCGCGTCGCTCAAACGGCACTCAAAATCAACCACGTGCATCGCCAGAAGCTCCGAACGGGAGTACTCCAGGCGCATGCACGCGGCGTTGTTGACATCGAGCAGCCTGCCGGTCGCCGCTTCGATGACAAACAAACTGTCGTCGCTCTGATTGATGAGCAACCCGAACAACTCGAGATCGGAATCCCTCTGTTTGCGTTCGGTGATGACGGTGCAGACACCGTCGGCATAACGAATGCCGTCGACCACGAATGTCTGCACGGCACGATCGAGCACCCAGACGTACGCCCCGTCCTTGCGTCGAAATCGACATTCGATCGCATACGGGCGCTCGTCGCGGAACAACGCCTCATGCGCGGCCCGGTACTGATCAATATCTGCGGGGTGCAGCAGCTGCTCGCAGATGCCCGTCCCGCCGGCGTAGATCTCATCGGGTGAATAGCCCAGGATCTGCTCGACATGCCGGCTCACGTACACCTTCCTACCATCCTCTCGCACCGTCCATGTGATGTCGGGGATCCGATCAACGAGTTGACGATACCGACCGTCCGTATCGAACTCGGTTGCCGTGGTTCGGGCCGTCGCCGGCGCCGCATTGGAACCCGGTGGCATCGACGGAGGCTCAGCCGTCTCCCGCACCAGCCACACCATCGAATCCACCATCCCATCCGGACGGATCAACGGCATTCCGATCATGACCGCCGTGCCGCCCATCGCGCTGAATTCCGGGACGTCCGCCTCGGCGACGTCGACGGCGCATCTATCCACCTGTTCGCGCAGGAAACGCCGCAACTCCGTCCGCGCACTCTCGTCGACGAACCGCGTGAGATCCACCCCTTCGGTGCACCCATCCCCCCATGCGCATCCGCGGGCCGCGTCGTTTTTGCCCACGACGATGCCCTCGGCATCAGTCAGGATCACCGGCTCGGAGAACATTTCGAAGAGTGCGCCGATCGACGTTGCCACCATCTCAGCGGCCTGTTGTCGTGAGTTGCTTGTGTGCTGCATACAGAGCGCGCCTGTCGCATGCGGCAACCGTACGGTATTGCGCGAGCGAACGGACGGCGCGGCGAGCACGGAATTCATGTTCAATGGGTCAACGCAGCGGTGTTGCCGACAAATGAGAATGTCTCGAATCTTCCGCACTCCGACGCGCCCCAAGTGGAGTCGGAACTCCTGCGCGCCGCGTGCGGATGAGGAACAACGTGCAAAAGTTTCGTCGTTGACCTTACCACCGAGCAGAAAGTACGATTCACAAATGAGGCGAAGATGAGAAGCGTGCCACCGCCGGCGCCTTTCAACGGCGACCGTTTGCGCCCACAGTCAACGGCAGATCGATCTTCACCGTTGTCCCCTTTCCGATCTGCGATTCGACGCCGACGACGCCTCCGTGCCCCTCCACCACGGCCTTCACGATTGCGAGCCCCAACCCTGTGCCGGTCGTGTTCCGCGTTTGATCGCCGCGATAAAATCGATCGAACACACGCGGCAGGTCGCGCGGAGTGATCCCGACTCCTGTGTCACGAATACTGACGGTGGCCTCGGCACCGGAGGTTGCGAGCAACACGTTGATGGTGCTCCCCGCATCGGAGTACTTCAG
>CAZJYH010000159.1:0-9230 GCA_964549365.1 uncultured Alphaproteobacteria bacterium | reverse complement strand
CGGCCGCGATCGCTATGGAGAAGCTTGTGCAGGCCCCGCATGAGTATCGCGCCCGCAACGCCCCCCGCCACGATCAACGGAACAAACGCCAGCGGATCGTTGATGCGCCGAAACGACGCGGTGCCGTTCCTCAACTCGATGTAGCCGAGCGGCGCCGCCTTCACTCCCCCGCCGGCGCCGCCCCCATCCCCCTTCTTCCCGTCCCCCGAGCCGCCGCCGAATCCGTATGCGACCTTCGCGACCGGGATCACCGTCACGCCGTCACGTGCCACCGCGTCGCCGTACACCATCCGGGCGTTTGCGTGCAGGCCGATGCGTTCGGCCAGCCCTTCGAGCAGCGCGGCCCGTGCGCGCGCCCGCTCCATTCTGTCTTCCGGTTTGCTCATCACACGCTCCTGTTTCCTGTTCCGTTCATGTTGTGCGCGCTCGATGCACCATGCGGCTCGTTCGCGTTCAGACCGGCGCGATCGCCACGTCGCCACGTCGGGACCACAATGCCCATGTCGCGAACCGCGCCCACCTCCGGTGGCGGTGCCTCAGTTTGAAGGATGCGTCCTGTTCCGAGATGAACATCGCATGCGGAATCACGGGCCGCCGCTCTGCCGCGGGGGATACGGAAGAAGTCGCCGAGCACTATGGACAGGCCGCCGTTCCGCGGCTGAGAGTCCGTCGCCCGCGAGCGTCGATGGCGCGATCGATCTCCAGTCCGCCGGCGGCGACCGTGCATCGTGCGCCGTGGCGCCTCGCCGGGTGCCGCCTCCTTCCATGCGGTCTCTTCGTGTGCGACGACTGCTGCCCATCCAAGCCGAGGCCCCCCTCCGGGACGGTTGTCTCAGAATGAGCCGAACTTCAGGAGCAGACGCGCGCTCGGGCCACCGATATCGCTGTTCGAAAGGCCCCGCAGTTGAATGCCCGATACCATCCGATAACCGGCCCCGATACAGATCCGGAAATTCCTCGTGACGTTCAACTCGGCGTCGAGGGCGGGTTCGACCACGAAGAACGCATCGCTCAACGTGTCGCGCCCGTTGCCGGAATATCCGTCGTCGCCGCTCTGCGCACGGTATCCAACACCGCCCGCACCCACAAGCACCCCGAGGTTGAAGTGCACGAGATCGTCGGAACGGTGAATGTATTGCAGAACCCCACCGCCGTAGCCGACGTTCAGATACGGACGCCCGCTCGGCGCCTCCTCCTCGCTGTCGTTGTTGACCCCACCATAGCCCGCGCCCCCCAGCATGATGGTATGTCCGATGATCACACCGCCTCCACCTCCGACCAACAGGCCGAACTGGTTGTTGATTGCGGTTGCCTGCAGGAACGGTCCACCGAAGCCTCCGACCGCGACATCACCGCCGAACAGCGTCTCCTGCGCGCGCACCGACCCCACGGCCAGCACCGCCACGACGATCAACCATGCCGATTTCATAGCGTTCACCACCATATTCAGTATGCACATCTCCGCCGCACGCGCCCTCAGGCCCCCGCTCCTCCACACCATGCTCACGTTCCTCACACCCAACATATCACGGGCCCCCACGAGTATCCATGATGCACGTCACGGATCGTGCCCGCCGAAACGACGCGGGCCCCACGCTGTGGAGCCCGCCGTTCGACTGTATCATGCATTCGCGCGTCGGCAGAGCGCCGTTACTGCGTCACCTGCATCACGCGCGTTGCGACCCGCGGCCCGCGCGTCCCCACCGCATGCAACCGGTACAGGTACCAACCGGACACCAGGTTCGAGACGTCGACCGTGGTGTTGTGCACGCCGGCGGCCTGGGCCCCCTGATCGATCTGCATCAGAACCCGCCCCTTCGCGTCGACGATGCTGATCGACGTTTCCGTGCTCGCCTCGGGCAGAATGTAGGTGATGGTTGTGGAGGTCGACGCGGGATTCGGTGCATTCTGCTCCAGCATCGATCCTTCCGACATGTCCGCCGCCGGATTCCCGCCGGTCACCACACCGAGCAGTTGCACAAACGTCTCGCCCGAGTACAGCAGCACGAACGGTTCGATCTTGGCGATGTACAACTCGCGGAAATAGCGTGGGTGCCGTAACAGCTCGCGGATCTCGCCCATGCCGGCGTAGTCCGTTATCCGTTGTTCCAACTCCGGGTAGCGCGCGACCAGATCGGCATGATCCGCAAGATACCGGTGCATGAACCCGTCCATCGAATCGATGAAGGAACGGATGTCGGTTGTGATCCGGTTCAACACATTGTCCAGCGGCGCGCGGGAACCGCGGGCCAGCCACTTCGCGATCACGGGCAACTCCATCATCGGTGCCCCCTCGCCGTAGATTTCGAACCTGCCGACGATCGGATCGCCGCGCTCCAGAGCCGCCTCGAGGGAATCCAACTCGCGCGCACGCTCCTCGGCGTAACGGTTCGCGTACGAGTCATCGGCCCCCTCGGCGACAATCGGTTCCGGTTCGGCGATCGCCGTTTCGTTCGCCCCTGCGGTCGCGGCGCTCGCGGTGTCGGCCTCGCCCGGCAGCATCGGGGTCGCCGACAGGCTCGCGGCCTCGTTGTCGGGCACCGACACTGTATCGGGCGGAGTCGGCTGTTCCATCGGATATGCTGGGGCGGGCTCGGAATTGCGGTCGCTCGCCCCCAACTCCCGCTCCTTCTGCGCCCGCCGCATCTGCTCCACCGCAATGGCGAAACGCGCCCGCAATTCATCCAGCTGTGTCAGCTCGTAGCCGCCAAGCGCCTCATCGATCCGAACCTTGTAGCCGCTCAGACGCGGCTCCCAGTACCGCCAGATGAAGCGATCCAACTCCGCACGCATCTGATCGGCAGCACGTTCGAGCGCAGCGTATCGCTCCTCGTTCGTCTCGGCGGTCATCTGCGCGGTCGCGCGCGTGCTCACGAGCACCGTCAGAGCACCGATCGCGAGCCATCGTACGTGGGCCTTGAACACCATGCAATTCTCCTTCATGTAACGTGGACGCGCCGGGGAATGTGCGCGCGACCTTCCGTGTATACCGCACGCAATCTGCGTCGCCCGGCGGCGGGAACCAACCTGGAAGGGAGACTTCCCATTCGGGTCTGTGAACAGACGCGCTCCCTCGGCAGGACGCATCGAAGACGCGGGGAGTCGGGGTGATGTAACATGAACCTCCGCCATGACACGCCGGATGCGGACAACCGCCCCTGGAGCCGGGACATCCGCCCCCTCCGCTCCGACACCTCGGAACGAGCGTTCGCGAAGGACGCGGCGACGGCATTATCCCGTCTGACCGGTCACGAAAGTGCGGAAGGCCGACGAGAGGTTCGACGTTCCCACCATTGCTCCCGTCATTCATGGTTCGTCGCATAACCGACAAAGGGAAGAACCGAAATCGGTCCTTCCCTTCGTCAATCATCAACCATATCGTCACTCCGTAGCAGCGGCGACAGCTTCCCACGTCAATTGAGCGTCGACGTAAGCTCCTGCACCGTGAACGCGATGTTGCCGTCGTCGTCGGTGAAGTCGATAGGCCCTACCGAAGCATACTCCCCGTTGATATGCGGATTGAATGCATTCAGATCGCCGGCATGCATGTGCACCGGCGTCGCGCTCCGGAACACCTGTCCGGGATATGCGTCGGCCGTTGCCTGAACATAGAAGTAGATATCGCAAGTGGCCGGGTACAACTGGCCCGCTACGTTCGCTTGAATCAGCGTGACCTCGTCGGCCGTGAGCTGTCGTGTCTGATCCAGCGACCAGACGACGTGCCCGAGATCAGGTGAATCTCCCTGTGAGTTGAACGCCAACGGCGTGAGCGTCTGGTAGGCGACGGCATCGCCGTCGCTCGAATTCCCGGTGATCGCCATCGACATGTATCCGTTGGACTTCATGCTCACCCCGTCGCTCAACACGACCGCCGCGTTGACGACGCACTCCGGATGCTGCTGCGGGTATATGATCAGCGTGCAGAGCGGCATGTACCATCTGCCGAACCCGAGCGGTGAATCGTGCGAGCTCGACGTGTTCGCATTGAATGCCGAAGAGCTGAGCAGCAGCAGTGGGACCATCGCCGCCGCAAGCAGTAGAAGACGGAATCTGATCAACGTTTTCATGTTCGTTCCCTCGTGATTTGATGTGAATCATGGAACGCAACAGAGCATCGTCTCCGAACCGGGGAGCCGTTCGTCCATTCGATCCTGCGGAGTACATACGGCGAGGCTCGCTGCGATCGGCCTCCTCGCGTGCGGTAACGTGTGCTCCGAAACGTGTGTGTGATGGGTGCAACCCTTGTGGTAGGGCATACGGAGCAAACTCCGTTCTTCGCTTGACGATGGTGCGGATGTGCCGTGCCGAGACCGGGGTGATCCATCTACGCACAAGAGAACTTTGCCGGTGGAATGTGGACATGTTTTCCGGAGTCGCGGCAAATATTTGTCTGAGATTTCCGCAATCGGCTCACACGTGGCGGAATCGTCGCCCATCCGTGCATCTCGTCGGCATCGGGAATGGTCCAGCATCCGGATCGAGGCACCCTGCAACCTCACGAACGCGAGCGACATCACACGGCGGTCGGTGCCAAACATCCGGCGCCAGGGTCGCCAACACGCTCGATTCGGAGGAACGCTCTATTCATCGCTAATCAGGTTGTTGAACCACCTTCAATCCGCGGTTACCATATCCCGTCGTCTTTGCGAGGAGCGTAGTGGTCCTGAGCTTGCGAAGGAAACGACCGGAAAGCGAGGAGGCGCATCGCGTCGGATATCGGTCACCCTCCCTGCATGTGCGATCACCGCGACCTCGCGCCGTTTACCCCGACGCGCAGAGAAGGGATCGCCCTCGCGATGGCATGGGGAACAATTCACGAGTCCGTTGGGGCGCAGGCTTGCGAAAATGTGGCGGCATACGGCTGAAACGCGTCCTGAAATTCAACTCGCGCCGCGCCGGCCACAGAGAGGTGTTTCGTGGGCAGATGTCTCCATACTCATTCAAACGAAAGCGCCGACCCATGATGAGCCGGCGCTCCGGCAACCGCATGCGTTGCCGTTCCCTCTCCACACCGTCAGCGGATTCGGGTGTCCGAATCCAGGCGGGCAGGCGGCAGTCCCGATCAACCAACGAACGAACGCCGAGTGGGAGAACATTCCGGGGAATGCTCAGCACGAAGCATGCGTCCTTCACGTGATGCCGCCTACCCCCTGAAACTCGCCTTCGCGACCGTAACCGTAATAATTCCCGAATATTCCGCCGAATGGTCCCCGATGAAATGATGCAATTTCCCGCGCGGGAAGGTACATGGTGCCATCGGCACGTCACGGTCAGTGACGGCGCCCCGAACCACGGCCAAGCCGCACTTCCAGTCCCTGCTTTCGACGGAGAACGCGGCACACGAGAAATTGCATCCCCTTCCGCGCGATGATGAAGATGTCGAGCTCCATTCACGCTCGCTCGCGTGAGTGTCGTGGTCGGGCTCATCGATGCGGTGTGATGCCGTGGGGAGTGGGGTGTTCTCCCGGCACGACATCACCGTCACCGCATCGTGGTCACCGACACAAATACGTACATGACCGCTCGACTGTTCCCCGCCACACATTCATCGCGTACCTCACATAGAACCACGGCGGCGCCAATTCGTCGACATCGGTTCGTGTCAATTTTCAACATCAACGGAGAGCACGTCACGAATCCGGGACGAGACGCACGGAATCCTGTCGCCGGACGGTTACAGCAGCCGATGTCGGTACAACCGTATGACACGACGCGACCGCGTGATACGTGCCTTGATGGAACGAACATTGACCTTCTGCATGGCGGCAATATCGCGCGGTGGGCATCCCTCGATCGTATGCAGCCACATCGTCTCGGCCAGGGTGTCGCCGAGACGTGCGACCAGCCAACTCCGGAGCACAGAGCGGCTTACTGTAGTGTCGGCGGGCGTGCCGTCGGGAATATCGCCGAGTGTCGCTGCATGCGTCTCGATGTTCACATATCGACGCGCGGCACGGAACTCGCGGAGCAACTCATGCACGGATGCGGTCAACAGCCAGCGGAAGAGTTCACCTGTTGAGCGATCGACCTGGAGGAATGTGGTTGTGAGCCCCCGTTCGACCGCGGCACTGACGGCATCGAGGAGGGCATCATGACGCACCGTCGGAAAGCGACGGCGCACGGCATTCTGGACGGATGGCACGAGCGTGCCGAGTTGGTGGGCATTTCGGGGTGAGCATTTCATAGAGCAGTAGCCCTCGCGAATGGTGTAGGGTGCGTTCCATTCGGCCACCCGTCACACGCGTCCGCGCCCAATGGCGACGGCGTTGCACGTGAAGGGCAGGCTGTACCGATCTATCAACGAATCATACGATGCCGGACTCTGGTGGGACTGCCATCGGCGCGGCAGGATACGCCGCCCGATCGTCGGGATGAAGGTCTGCCGCGAATGTATCATATCGTAATGCGAAAGTCAAGCGGGATGAACAAATCCGCCGTGATTTGTGGGGGCCGCCGGCATGGCACCACTTTGTCCTCAGTGGTGGGCGTCGTACGTTTGCACCCTCTCAATCACCCTGACGTCAATTCTCTCTCATCTTTCCAGGTCGCATTAATGAACATCTATCGTATGCTCGGCAACGACACCGCGCAACATCTCATCCCCCGCTTGATCGTTCTGCTTCTTCTGCTCCTCATCACGAACACGGCCAGGGGTGCCGATACCGTCACCGTGAAGACCGTCACCTCCGGAACGACATTTGTCACGACGACGGGAATCACTGTTAAACTGCTCGGCATCACCACTCCGCGATCGCAGGCTATCACCCCTGCGGACGCGCGCGACGCACTGGCTGCGATGCTCGACGGCAGACAGGTGGCCGTCGTCGACGACAGCACCTGCCCGCGGTCCAACGGCCTCTACGTCTACGTCAACGGAACGCTGGTGAACATGGCGATGATCGAACAGGGATATGCTGTCGCCGACCAGCGGCCGAAACACAGCATGCACGATGCCTTCCTCACGGCCGAGAAGGCCGCGCGCGCCTCACACGTCGGCGCACACGGCACCGAGCGTTCAACCGCCGTACAATGTTCCGGCATCACGAAGAAAGGGACGCGTTGCCTGCGGATGACCACCGGTCTGAGCGGGAAGTGTTGGCAACACGAGTAGGGTTGCAGGCGCAAACGCACGGCCGGAGGATCATATCCGGCCGTGTGTATCCTCCAAGGCTCGCTCCAATTTACCCGAACATCAGTCCAGCAATGGGCAGTGTGAAGAAGTCATTGTGATCGATGCGAGCCGCCGCCGTCGCCGGTGCAGTGCTTATCGAATACGTGCCGGCCGCGAGATGCACGATGGTGCGTGTGGACACCTACGCTCGATGAGAACCTGGTTCGTTCGTGAATACTCCGGCGCCCGTTACCACATTGCCACCGATGAGTAGATTCACGCCGAAATGAACCGCTCCCATTCCAGACGTGGCAGTGACGGATCATGTCGCAACGGACCACTCAAATGCCGGACAGGACGCCCGCGCAGCGCATTCCCCTCACTCCTCCCCAAGGTACAACACGGCCGGGCAATCCGACAGCAGGCGCGCATTTGAGAGCCGCTCCGGCGGAACCGCCAGCACCACGCGGTGAAGAACGCCTTCTCCCCCCTGTTGCTGCGTGGAATCCTCGGAGCCGGCTCTCACGCAGCCCGCCTCATGAGCCGAGACGTCCGGGCGATTGCAGCCCGTTCCACTCCTCAATGTTCCGATATCACGCGATCGGCTCACGGAAATGCGGTTCGCATCATTCGGCCTCCGGACACCAGCCGAATCCCGAATTGCCGCGGCCGCGTGTTTACGCGTCGACGTGCCGTGACGTGATACATGCGCACCGGCCGATCCCGCAACCGTCTCCCTGGTGTCGACCTCCTTTTCGCATCCCAACATTGCGCAGGCGAGAGCCGCAGAGAGCAGGCCTCGGATTTTTCCGGATAAATACATGGCAGCACCTTTTGATCAATTGCAATATTCACCCCTATGCACGGTGCGCACGCAGGGGACAATATCCACGGCATTGCGATCCTCAGTGTCGCCGACGGGAATGTTCGCGGCGGCCGTAGAGGGGGCGGCCGCCGCGATCGAGCACGCCGTACATCGCTGTTCGGCGCCGACAGAATGGTTGCGGATGCGGACGACACTCGGCAGCGTCGTCCTTCATCGTGCAACGCCACCACGAAGGGTTTCATGGCGAACGCATCGATCGATCAGAATTTCAACGGCGATCCCTGTGATAGATAGAACCACACGGCAGTGATTTCGTCGACATACGCGTATCGCTTTACGGTATCGCAATCCGCGAGAATCGGACGCCGGGCACCACGGCGTTCGTAGACCCTCGGCAGCAAATCGGCACAGCTATTCCTCGCGGGCGGCACGCGTTTGATAGGGCCCGAGAATGCACGCTCCCCGGATTCGGGAGCTTCGGCTCCATTTCGACCCCGTTCAACATTCCCTCGGTTTTCCCGGACCGGGAGATTCGGTTCACGCCATTCGGATCACTTCCGTACATTTCGCATTTTCATGCGATACCGCCGATGCGGTGGGCGGGTCGATATTTGGCGCATGCGGAGAACGGGGAGCACCATACCCACGGCCTCGAGCGGCGACGCAGGCGGACGCGGAAGGTCCACCGGACTTGGTTTCCGTCGTGGGTTGAGCTCCATGGTGCTCCGATTCGTGGTGCCGTTGGCGGCGTTCACCGTGACGGGCTTCTCGTGCGACCCCTGCGAGGACTGCACCGCCGAGGTATCGCTGATATCGGTCTGCTTCACGGCACCGTCGGAGCATGGGGAATGCGCCTGCGATTGCCACGCCGGAACGTTCACGGTGCGGGTGATGACGGCCGACAACAAGCAGATCGCGAGCGACTACGTGGTGCTCACCTCGAACGACACGGGCGGGTGCCTCGATCTTGAGGTGCCGCCCTGCATATCGGTCCGTGTCGAGGCGACATTCCTGTGCGGCACGCCACCAGACCCGTTGACGGTACACTCGTGTCATCCGGATACCTTCGACAGCCGCACCCGCGCTGTAAGCACCGGGTGCGGAGAATCGAACCGTATTGAGTTCGATTTCTGTTCCATCTCGGCCCAGGCCCGACGCATCGATTCGGAATCACGTTAACATTGCGGTGACACACGGTATGCCTACGACTCGGAGAATTCCCATGCGAACATCACGTTTCCATCCCCTCCTGCTCGGCGCCACGCTCGCCGGCGCGCTCATCGCCGGCGCATT
>CAZJYH010000158.1:2816-9236 GCA_964549365.1 uncultured Alphaproteobacteria bacterium | reverse complement strand
TGCGCCGAGCGCATGGGCGTCGCGCCGGAGGAAGTGCAGCGATTGCTGGCGGAGGCGCGGGACGTCCTCTTCACGGTGCGGCAGCGGCGGCCGCGGCCGCATCGCGACGAGAAGATCCTCGCATCGTGGAACGGCCTGGCGATCGGCGGGCTTGCACGAAGCGCAACGGCCACGGGGCGCGCCGAGTGGCTGCGGATAGCGGTCCGCGCCGCGGATGCGCTGTTGGAAACCATGGTGCTCGACGGGGTGCTGATGCATCGGCTGAAGGACGGCGAGGCACGTTATGCCGGATATCTGGATGACTACGCGTTCGTGGCGGCCGGCCTGATCGACCTGTACGAGGCGACCTTCGATGCGCGTTATCTCCGCGAGGCCGTACGGTTGACGCGCGAAGCCGTGCGCCTCTTCCAGGACCCCGAAGGGGGCGGCTTCTTCACGAGCAGCGGTGAGGATCCGAACGTGCTGATCCGGCCCAAGGGGGATCACGACGGCGCCGAGCCCTCCGGCAACTCCGTGATGGCGATGAACCTGCTGCGGTTGGGGAATCTGCTGCACGACGAGGAGTTCCTGCGGATCGCGCGTCGGACGATCGATCTGTTCCTCGGGCACGTTGCGCAGTATCCGATCATGATGCCGCTGATGGTTGCCGCCGCCATGGTCGCCGAGCGGCCGCCGCGGCAGGTGGTGATCGTCGCCTCGGACGATGCGGCCGACACGGCTCGTCTGGTTGCGCAGGCCCATGCCGCGTACGCACCGGACACCGCGCTTCTGATGGTGCCGCACGGCGGCCCCGACGCATGGCTTGCCGAACACGTCGTCGGCATCGACGGGATGGGCCCCGTCGAGGGGCGTGCTGCCGCCTATGTCTGCGAGGACTTCGTGTGCCGCGCTCCGGTCGTCGATCTCGTGGGGCCCGATGCCTAGCGGTCCGGCGATCCTGTGGATGGATTCTGGGGAGTGTACAACCAACGTTAATGTGGTGCATGTACGTTACGGAGATCCACGGTTCACTTCAACATAGGTGTACAACTCCGATGAATACGACACGCATGAACTTCACCCGCAGGCTTTTGGTGGTGGCCCTGTGCGCGCTGGCGGCCGTTTTGCAAACCGGTTGCGATGATCTCCTCTCCGATCTGGGGCACGGCGGCCGCACCGGGATCGATGGGCAGGTTGTCGAGGTGTTCGCGCCCGGCCCGATTCCCGATATCGATGATACCCCGTACATGCGGCCGATGCCCGACATTACGGTGACCCTGGAGGATGCGTCCGGGATGGTGGTTGCCCGGGCGGTGTCCGATGCCGACGGAAAATTCTCGATGGACATAAGGCCGGGAACGTATACATTGAGGCCGCAAAAGTTGCAGGACGGCCCGCTTCACGCCGAGGCCGTGCAGATCACGGTGCGCCGTGGAAGCGTCTCAAACATTACGGTCACTTACGGTGGCGGCATCTACCAATGATCTCCGTGCTCGGCCCGATGGGGCGGTGAAGAGCGCGGTATCCGAATTCAGCGACGGGGGAGCCGGATCGGTTCTCCCGTTGCCGTTGAGTGTCTGCATTGTGGCGCACAACGAAGAGGCGATCATCGCCGAGGCGATCGCTTCGGTGAAGGGGTGGGCAGCGGAGGTGGTGGTGCTCGATTGCGAGAGCACCGACCGTACCGCGGAGATCGCGACCGCATGCGGTGCGGTGGTCCATGCGCATCCGAACATCCTGCCGGAGATCAGCAAGAACCACAGCTTCGAGCGGGCCACCATGGAATGGGTGTTCTGTCTCGATGCCGACGAGCTGGTGCCCGAGCCGTTGTGGCGCGAGATCGCCGCGCTCATCGCGCGCGCGCCCGCTGAAAACGGGTTCCTGATACCGCGTCGGAATTATTATTTTGGAGCGCCGCTGGCATACGGCGGCACGTATCCCAATCGTCAGTTGCGGTTGTTCCGGCGCGGCACCGGGCGTTTCCCGGGTCTGGGGATCCACGAGCGTGTGCAGATCGAGGGGGGGGTGGGGGAGCTTCAGCAGCCGTTTGATCATCACCCGTATCCAACATTCAGCGTGTGGCTGAAGAAACTGGACTTCTATACCGGCCTGATGGCCCGGGAGCTTGCCGAGCGCGGCGTGCCGATCAACGCGGGCACGATTCGCCACCACATGGTAACGCGACCGATGCGTCGTTGGCTGGAGCGTCTGTTTCTGAAGCGCGGCGTGCGCGATGGTGTCCCGGGGGTGTTCGCCGCCTGCGCCGATCTGATCACGAACATCATCAGCTTCCTGAAGTACTGGCTGCTGGTGCGTGAACAGACGCGGCCGGAAGTCCGATCCGACGTGCGGGATGTGAAGTGACAGGAACGAACAACAGAACGAGGTACACCAATGAATTCACCATCCGACAAGACAACGATGATGTTCGTCACCATGGTTTCGATGTTCAGCACGCAGGCCATGGCGGCGATGGGAAAGCTCGTGAACCCGGAGACGGGGAAGGCCGAGCGGAACATGCAGGTGGCGCAGGTGATGATCGACATGCTGGAGATGGTTCGCGAGCGAACCAGCGGCAACCTCACCGACGACGAGTCGCGTTTGCTGACCTCGACGTTGAGCGATCTCCGGTTGAACTATGTGTACGAGATGAACCGCGACACGAACCCGTCGAGTCCGGGAGCAACCGAAGCGGCCGCGGCGGTCGAAGACGGCGCCCCCGATGAGCGGACCGATGAGAGCGGTGTGCCGCCGAACGTTGCCTGATTCGGCAACCCGGCGGCGATTCCCGAACGTTGGAAACCGCGGCGCCCAGCGGCGCCGAGCTCGCGCGGTCCGCTCCGCAGACGACGGACGCGCTCCACGATTTATCGAGTGACCGCATGGTGGTTGGCATTGTTGGGAACACATCGAAGAGTGAGACGGTGGGGGGGGTGCGTGCGCTCGCGGCGATTCTCGCGGAGCGCTCCATCCCCTTCCTGCTGCACGATACGCTCGTGGAGACGTTCACCGAGCTTGCCGAGCTGGGCGGCCTTGCCGCCGCCGCCGAGCTGCGCGCGCGCGCGACGGTGGTGATAGCGTTCGGCGGCGACGGCACGATGCTCTCCACCGGGCGGCTGCTGGCCGGCTCGCAGGTTCCGCTGCTCGGCGTGAACCTGGGGAAGCTGGGATTCCTTGCCGAGTTCTCCAATGAGAACCTGGCGCAGACCATCGACGATTACGTTGCCGGCCGATGCCGCATCGTGGAGCGGGCGTTGGTGGAGGCGAGTTTCCCCGACGATCCGGAGCTGGAGCCGCTCGTCGGCATGAACGACATCGTGATCGACAAGCGCGACGGCTCGCTGATGTTGCGAATGGAGACGCGCGTCAACGGCGACTATCTGGGAACCTACAACGCCGATGGCCTGATCGTTGCAACGCCGACCGGCTCGACGGCCTACGCGCTGGCCGTCGGCGGGCCGGTGGTGGTGCCGAGCGCCAAGGTGGTGGTGCTGGCCCCAATCGCCCCGCACATGCTCACCGCACGCCCCGTGGTGGTGCCGGACGCGGCCACGATCGAGGTGCGCGTGCTCTCGCATCGTGACGAATCGGAGCGTGTGCGGGTCTATGCAGATGGACAGACACTGCGTCTGATGCCGATCGGTTCCCGGGTGATCATTTCAAGGCACGCCCACAGCGCATACCTTGTAAAAAGCACCTCGACAACATATTTTGATGTCCTTCGAGCAAAGCTGCTCTGGGGGATCGAACCCACGTTGAACGTTAAGAAAACCGACCCGTTGTAGGGATATCGGGAGGAGATGCCGGAAGTTATGCGCACCCTGTTTACTTTGGGGCTCTGTGCCCTCGCCGTTCTGATGGTCGCGTGCCAGGATACGCCGACGGGTACGTCGACGATCAAGGTAGGAAAGTCCAGCGTGGAGGAGATGCTTGCCGTGCCCGCCTACAAGGCGTGGTATGATCCCGGTTATGCCGCGTATCCGGACGCCGCTCACAAGACGACGTTCGACAGCTCCGTCGCGGTGATCGCGCAAAGCTTCGTTCCGGCGTCGCATACGGTGGTTATGATCGTCAAGCCGAACTGCGGTTGCCAGATCACACAGCTCTGGATGCCGCGTGTGATGAAGGCCCTCGACGCTGCGGGCGTTCCGCATGCCAACGTCGAAGTCTACATCACCGATGCGCACCTCAGCGGCGTGGACACCGTCGAGCGCAAGTACAATGTGGACATCCAGTCCGCCCCGGTCTTCTACATCGCGAAGAACAACAGCATCATGGCGCGGATCGATCCGACCCTGCCGTCCGATCTCCCGGCCAGCCGCCAGATCGAGCAGATGCTCGCGGGCGGTTTCGCAAAGCCGTAAGGGCATGCCCCGTGCGGGCATGATGCAAAATATGTTCAAGGGCTCCTCCATTGCGGGGGGGCCCTTGCCGTTGTTGGCAGGTTGTTGAATGACCGCCGATGTCATCGCGAGGCTGAGCCGTCCCGACGCGTCGGGAGGGGCGAGGCCGTGGCGATCGCCCCTCCGGCTACCGTATCGCCGGCAGTGTGCGCTCGGCCGCGGCGAAATCCTCCGGGAGCGTGATCTTGATGTTCTCCGGCTCCCCTTCCACTACATGCACTGCCGCACCGTAGGATTCCACCAACGAGGCGTCGTCGGTGCCGACGAGACCATGCCGTTCAGCGTGGCGATAGGCGGCCGCCAGCAGTTCGCGCCGGAACCCCTGCGGCGTCTGGGCCGTGCGGAGATCCGCGCGGGGGATCGTCTCGACGATCACACCGTTCGCGTCGATCCGCTTCACCGTCTCGTTGATCGGCAGCGCCGGAATCGCGGCGCCATGAAGCTCGGCCGCCGCCGTTACGCGCGCCACCAATGCCGGCGACACGCATGGGCGCGCCGCGTCGTGCACCAGCACCAGCTCGGAAGCCTCGCCGATTGTCGCGAGCGCGTTGGCGATCGAATGCTGCCGCAGGCTTCCCCCCGGCACGAAGCGCACGCCGGCGATCCCCGCCGCGCATTCTTCGGCCACGGCGCGCCACTCCTCGTCGATGGCGATCACGATCTCGGTGCAGCCCTCGGTTCGGGCGAAGGCGCGGAGCGTGTGGGCGAGCACGGGCGAGCCGAGCAGCGGCACATACTGCTTCGGGATCGATCGGCCGCTGCGCGAGCCGCTTCCTGCCGCCGGGATGATCAACGAATAGTGCACGAGGAGATCTTCAGAGTTCGTGTTTGCGGGAGTGGGTTTCCGGCCTCTCTGAGCGCGCCGCAGCAGCCCGCGGCGTTCGTCATCGCAGTCGTCGTGCCAGCAGCGTGCCGAGCACGATGCCGCCGATCGCCGCGCCGAACGTCATCAGCAGGCGCACGTTGACGCCGCCGTTTCCGTACATCGGGATCGACATCAGCGCGCCGAGGCCGAACGCGCTGAGCGCCGCGAACGCAGCTCCGACGGTCGACAGCGTCAACGCCGAGCGAAGCGGTCGGCCGAGAATGTTCGGCGCGAACGGCCGGGCCAGGTCGCCGAGCAACGCCAGCAGGAAGCCCACGAGGATCATGCCGGGCAGCGCCAACATGAATGCCAGCAGCAGCACCGCAAGCAGCGTCTCGGCGATCGAAGCCGCGCCGATCGCCATCGGCAGCACCATCAGCGCCGTTGCCGCGGCCGCGGTCAGCGCGGCGATGGTGCCGGCGCGTACCACAACCAACGCCAGTCGCAGCACACCGCCCGATGTTCGTGGGTCTGTCATATCGCTGCGAATATAGATCGATACGGCGGATTCCCCCGGACGTTTGCTCCACTCCTAGTAGATTACGAACCATGAAATCGAGACCGGAACATTGGGGCGCGCCGCATGGTTATCGAGCACTTGCCGTGCTGGTCGCCGCCGTCTGCGCATATGCTCCGATATCGAGCCGCGCGCAGGAGATACCGCCGGGCGCCACGCCGCGCGGGCTGGTGTTCGCGTTCCTGAACGAGACCGCATCGGCCGCCGACTCGGTGAATCGCACGGCGCTGCGCCCCCGCCTGGTGGGGGAACTCGGCAACGGCGATCCCCGCTCGTTCAAGGGACTGCTTCCCTCGGGGGCGCGGTTCCGCATCGATTCCATGCCGGAGCTTCCATCGTGGCCGGGGCGGCAGCGCGTTCTTGCGTACGCATCGGTTGATGCCGGCGGCGAGCGCGAGAACTGGTATCTGTACTGTACCGGCGACACGCTGTGGCGGCTGGAGGCGCTCTGCCGGTTCCCCACGGCGCTCGAACGTGCACAGATTCATCAGTCGCTCGCCACGCTGGACACGGCCATGCCGAGGTACCGACTCGTGCGCGCGGAGTTCGAGCGGCTGCTGCTGCCGGACGACAGTCTGCGCGCGATCCTGCGTCGCGGCCGTGCCGACGCCGAGAAGCTGCTGGGCCAGTTGCGCAAGGGGAACGCCTGGGCCGGC
>CAZJYH010000158.1:0-2806 GCA_964549365.1 uncultured Alphaproteobacteria bacterium | reverse complement strand
CGGCTTCAACGTCCGCGACATGGACTTCGGCGCGATCGAGGAGTATCGCGAGCTGGACGACGACATCAGCCCCGGCGACCTGATCTTCTACACGATCGATCGTGCCGCGATGGAGCGATTGAAGCGCAACGTCGGCGTGCGACGCATCGAACGTCTTGCCCAGTATCCCGACCTGGTCTTCTTCGTGGCCGGGGCGATCGGCGGCGGCTCCTACGGCTATCTCAACGCGCCGAAGGGAGCGGCCCTTCCGGAGCTTTCGCCCGACGGCTTCTTCATGTTGAAGCAGGTGGCCGAGGGGTGGTGGCTGTACAAGAAAGCCGGATGAAATCCGCTCCTTCGTCCGCGATCGAGCGTACGAACCCGTTCGTACATCCCGCATTTCATCGTAGCTTTGCACGCTTGTTTGCGCTCGACGCGGCTTAGGAATTGTCCCCCGCCCGGTCGTATTCTTGTGATTCCTGCAGACGGCACCCATCATCGGCGTGCCCTTTCCGTAACAGACCAGTTCGTGGGTCAGCATCCCGCAAATCGTAGCCAGCGAAGGTTATGCCAACAATCACGATAGACGGCAAGGCGATCGAGTGCGCACCGGGCGCGATGATCATCGAGGCGGCACTGGAAAACGGTATCGACGTTCCCCATTTCTGTTGGCATCCGGCGCTTTCGGTCTCGGGAAATTGCCGCATGTGCCTCGTCGAGGTGGAGAAGGTACCCAAGCTGGCGATCGCGTGCAGCACCGTGGTTGCCGACGGCCAGGTGGTGCATACCAACAACGAGCGCGTCGTGAAGGCGCGCGAGGCGATCATGGAGTTTCTCCTGATCAACCATCCGTTGGACTGTCCCATTTGCGACGAAGCGGGCCAGTGCAAGCTGCAGGACTACGCATTCTCGCACGGAACCGGCCAGAGCCGTTTCGATGAGACGAAGGAGCACAAGGACAAGCGCGTGCCGTTCGGGCCGGAAGTGCTCTTCGACGGCGAGCGCTGCATCAGCTGCTCACGCTGCATCCGGTTCGCCGACGAGATCGCCGGGCAGCCGGTGCTCACGTTCGTCAATCGCGGCGACCATGTCACCATCGACACCTTCCCCGGCACGGCGTTGGACAACGCCTACGCAATGAACGTGATCGACATCTGCCCGGTGGGCGCCCTCACCTCGCGCGACTTCCGCTTCAAGGCGCGCGTGTGGGACATGTCCTTCAACGACAGCGTCTGCCCGGGATGTGCTCGCGGCTGCAACATGCAGGTCGGCGTGCGCAACAACGATATCCTTCGCCTCGAGCCGCGCACGAACATGAAGGTGAACGAGTATTGGATGTGCGATGCCGGCCGCCTCGGGGAATACAAGTATGTGAACAACGACCGCATCGCCACGCCGCTCGTGCGCCGCAACGGCGAGCTCGTCGAGGCGGGCTGGGACGAAGCCTACGCCCAGGTGGCCGCCGCGTTGCGTGGTGCGAAGAGCGCAGAGACGGCGTTCCTTGGTTCGGCGCGCGCGTCCTGCGAGGAGAACTATGCGCTGGTGAAGTTGGCACGGGAGGTGCTCGGCTGCTCGAACATCGACGCGCCGGCCCACAACGATCCGGCCTTCGCCGACGCCCGGCTGCGGGTTGCCGATCGCACGCCGAACATGCGCGGCGCCCGCGAGGTGGGCGTGGCCGCCGACAAGTCCGGCATGAACCTGGAGGCGATCATCAACGGCGTGCTCCATGGGCGCGTCAAGGCGCTCTACGTGCTCGACGCCGATCTTCCCGTCGACTCCGCCCTTGCCGCCGCGCTTGCCTCGCTCGACCTGTTGGTGGTGCACGCATCGAACCCCGGCCCGCTCACCGAGCTTGCGCACGTCGTGTTCCCGACCTCGACCTACGCAGAGAAGGAGGGAACGTTCGTGAACGTGAACGGCCTCGTGCAGCACTTCCTTCCGGCGATCGTCACGCGTGAGAACGAGAGGATCATGGGGATGCGGATGTCGCGTCTGGACAAGTTCGGCGCGTACAACGATCGCTGGGCCAACGGCGCGCGGCGCGACTCGCGCCCGGCGTGGCAGATTCTACAGGGACTCGCCAAGGCGATGGGCGCCAACTGGGGCTATGGCTGGGCGGAGGACCTGTTCGAGGAGATGGCCGGCAAGCTCCCGGCGTTCCGCGCGATGACGTACGAGAAGCTCGACGAATACCGCGGCATCGAACTGGGGAAGGGGGACCGCCCGACGCCCCATGGATGGACATACGTTGCGCACGACCTGCGCCCGCAGACATTGGCGGGGCTGGAGGGCTGATCCCCTCTGCTCCGTCGGACAGGGGCCGCGCATGCAAGGGGCTGCTCCGCACGCAAGGCGGCGCTCCGCGTGAGGCATTGCTCCGCATGCCGTTGACCGACAACTATCTACCGACTACCGGCTAGCGATCATGATACTGACGGACATTATCATCCTTCTGGTCAAGGTCTTCATCGTGCTGCACATCTTCCTGATCGGCGCCGCCTACGTGGTGTGGCTGGAGCGGAGGGTGTCGGCATGGATTCAGAACCGAGTGGGCCCGAACCGTGTCGGATGGCAGGGGCTGTTGCAGTCCTTCGCCGACGTGGCGAAGCTCGTGCTGAAGGAGGATATCGTGCCGGCGCAGGCCAACAAGGCCTTCCACTTCCTGGCACCGGTGATCTCGATCGCGACCGCGATCTCGGTGTGGGCGGTGATCCCCTTCTGCTCGCCGTTCACGCTGCCGATTGGTGACGGCATCCATGTGGATCCGACGATCGCGCCGAACCTCAACGTCGGCATCCTGTTGCTGCTGGCGCTCTCGTCGCTC
>CAZJYH010000157.1:1877-9263 GCA_964549365.1 uncultured Alphaproteobacteria bacterium | reverse complement strand
ATCGCGTCGCGACAAGCGCCGTACGCACTACAAGGCAACGGCCGCTTCGTTCGGCAAGTGCCCGAACTGCAGCGCGATGAAGCTGCATCACACGGCGTGCCCGAGCTGCGGGTACTACAACGGCCGCGTGATCGTTCGCACGAACGAGACCACCTGATCCTCCGTTCGCGCCTTCGCGCTTCCGCGGGTGCCGCGCACCTCGGAGAACATGTCGGGCGCCCATCGATGTGGCAGCAAATGCCGTGGCGATGGGCGCCCTTCGCATTGTAGAGAACCGCTGAACGCCGTTCCCGCGTCGGGCGGCCCCATCCTGAAGTCGGAGTTCACATCGTGACAACAACTTCCCCCGTATTCAAGCGCTCGCTCCTCGTGAATCTGCGCAAGGCCGTCATCGTGATAGCCGTGGTCTCGCTGGGGCTCGGCATGTACGCGCTCTCGAAGGAGGAGGAAGTGCAGTGGAAGCTGGTGGCGATCGTGGCGGGGGGAATGCTGGCGAGCGCGTTCCTGAACGCCGGATTCGATTCCCTCGTCGCGCGCAGGCGCGGCAAGTAGCGTTCTGGTGTGCGGGGCTGCGCGTTGGTGAAGGCGACGGTGGCCGCCCGCGAGCCTGCGCCGGATGTTGAACGATTTCCCATCTGCGGCAAACATATCCCGTCGTCATTGCAGCGAAGCGGTCCTGAGCGTGCGAAGGAAGCACCGGACGGGCTGCGAAGCGCATCTCGCCGAGTTTCGACGGCACTCCCTTCATGTGAGATCGCCACGGCCTCGCCGTGCTCGACCTCGCGATGACACCGGGAGCAATTCGACAATCTGTTGCGCACCTGAAGACACGATCACTCATACCGCGCGGCGTTTTCGCCACGAACCACCGGACCATCGGTCTGCGGTTCGTGTTGCTGTCGGCGATCTTCGTCCTCGTGGGAGGGGCGCTGGCGCTCTATCTCCGCTGGCAGCTGGGGTTTCCGGGGACGGCGGTTCCCGCGCCGTTCAGTCTGCTGCTGCCGGAGTCGATCGCACCCGGGGGAGTCATCGCTCCCGACGGGTTCAACGTGCTCTTCACGATGCACGCGACGTTCATGATCTACTTCGCCATCCTTCCGTTGCTCGCCTGCGGATTGCCCGGATATCTCCTGCCGTTGCAGATCGGCGCCCCGCGCATGGCGTTCCCGCGCATCGGGGCGCTTGCGTTCTGGATGACCGCGCTTGCCGGCGCGATCATGATCGCGAGCTTCTTCGTCGAGGGGGGAGCCGCAGGCGCCGGCTGGACCGCGTATCCGCCGCTCTCGGCGGTGCCTCGTTACACGAACGGCACGCTGGGACTGAATCTCTGGATCGCGGCGTTGATCGTGTTGGGCCTCGCGCTGATGTTGAGCGCCATGAACCAGGTGGTCACCGTGGTGAACATGCGCGCGCCGGGGATGACGATGATGCGCATGCCGTTGACGGTCTGGTCCTTCTTCATCACCGCCATCCTGACGCTGCTCGCGTTGCCGGTGCTTGCCGCCGCGCTGTCGATGCTGCTGATGGATCGCACGCTCGGCACGAGCTTCTTCCTTCCGGCCGGGCTGGCGGTTTCGGGCGTTCCACTCGGCGGCTACGCCGGAGGTGGGCAGCCGATCCTCTGGCAGCATCTGTTCTGGTTCTTCGGCCATCCGGTTGTGTACGTGATGATCCTCCCGGCGATGGGGATCGTCTCCGAGGTGTTGGCGGTCTTCTCGCGCAAGCCGGCATTCGGGTATCGCTCGATGGTGATCTCCACGATCGCCATCGCCGTGCTCGGCTGGCTGGTATGGGGGCACCACATGTTCCAATCCGGCATGAACCCGCTGCTCGGCACAACGTTCATGGTCTCCACGATGGCGATCGCGATTCCCTCCGGCGTCAAGGTGTTCAACTGGATCGGCACCATCTGGCGTGGGCGGCTGGAGTTGACCGTGCCGATGCTCTTCGCGCTCGCGTTCGTGCTCACGTTCGCCGTGGGCGGCCTCTCCGGTATCTTCATGGCCTCCACTCCGGTGGACGCGTACATCCACGACACGTACTTCATCGTCGGGCACATTCACTACGTCCTCTTCGGCGGCTCGTTGTTCGGGGCGTTCGCCGCGATCGCCTACTGGTTCCCGAAGGTGACGGGGCGGATGTTGAACACGGGGCTGGGGAAGGTTCACTTCTGGATCACGCTGGTCGCGTTCAACTGCACCTTCTTTCCGATGCACATCCTCGGCACGGCCGGGCACATGCGCCGCATCTACGATCCGAACGTGTACGACTTCCTGAAGCCGGTGCAGCCGATCAACACCTTCATCACGATCTCGGCGATTACACTCGGTTTCGCTCAGCTTCTGCTCATCGCCAACATTTTCTTTAGTTTGAAACGCGGCGGCCGTGCCGGGGCCAACCCCTGGCGCGCCAACACGCTCGAGTGGACTCTTCCCTCTCCGCCCGAAGACGACTCCTTCGCGATCGCGCCCACTGTGAATCACGGACCGTACGAATACAGCTCGCCTGATGCGGGCGCCGATCATCTCCCACAGGATGCCCCGCCGTCGATGCCGCGTTCCGGCTGACCAACGGGCGAACAGAGCAACATGATGATGCTCAAGCGACACGATTCCGCCGGTGCCCAAGGGGCACACTCCTACGCCGATGAGCGCGCTCGCGGCGTTATGTACCTTCACCGCTACGCCGTTCTTACAGCTTGCTGGATCGTTGGCTTGATCTTCCTCGGCGGTCAGGTGAAGAGCACCGAGTCCGGATTGTCGGTGCCGGACTGGCCGAACACCTACGGTCACTTCATGTTTTCGTTCCCGTGGGACCAGATGGTGGGGGGGATCTTCTGGGAGCATCTGCATCGCATGGTTGCTTCGGTTGCCGGGCTCCTCACGTTCGGGTTGACGATCTGGACCTATCGCGTCGATCGCCGGGCGTGGGTTCGGCGGCTCTCGTTGTGGGCCTCGATCGCCGTGCTCGTGCAGGGCGCGCTGGGAGGGCTCACCGTCCTGAACTATCTCCCGGCCTGGCTGTCGGCCAGCCACGGCACGCTTGCGCAGGCGTATCTCTGCATGGTGGTGATGGTGGCGTTTGCGACGGCGAAGGGCTGGCGCAACGACCCCGTGCCGCTTGCCGAGCCCGGCGGGGTCTCGCTCCGAACGCTCGTGCTTGCGACAACGGCCGTCGTGTTCCTGCAGCTGATCATCGGCGCCCTGATGCGCCACTCGGAGGCGGGCCTTGCCGTCCCGGACTTCCCGACGATGTTCGGCGGATGGGCGCCCCCGTTGAGCGACGCACAGCTTGCGGCCGCCAATCAGGAATTGATGAAGCTTGATCTTCCCCAGGTGACGCGCTGGCAGATGATCGCTCACCTGCTGCATCGGCTCGGAGCGCTCGCCGCCACCACGATGATCATCTGGACCGGCGTGCGCACACTGCGCGCCTCCGGTGGCCTGCGCGAACTGCGGCGCCCGGTGTGGCTGCTCTTCGCCCTGCTGGTGGCGCAGGTGACGCTCGGAATCCTGACCATCCTCACCGAAAAGAAGCAGTTCACGATCGCCTCGCTGCACGTGGTCACCGGCGCGGCCACGCTCGCGACCAGCCTCGTGCTCGCGGTCAGGGTACGCCGCCGATTCGCCGCGCGCGCCGCCGATCCAACCCGGGCCACCGTCGCCACGGGGATCCCCACAGCGGACGCCCGGGAGGTACGCGCATGAGCGAGCCGAAGACTTCGGCGCTCGAGGGAGCACAGGCCAAGCGGGCAACCCGGTTCGGTGAGTACATCGAGCTGACCAAGCCGCGCCTGACGATGATGTCGGTGCTGAGCACACTCGGCGGCTTCTACATGGCTTCTCCCGCCGGTCTGGACGTTCCACTTCTCGTGCACACGCTCATCGCGACCTTCATGGTCGGGGGTGGGTGCGGCGCGCTGAACATGTACGTGGAGCGCGATCACGACGCGCAGATGCGGCGAACGATGACGCGTCCGCTCCCCTCCGGGAAGCTGGTTCCGGCCGAGGCGCTGCTCTTCGGCGTGGCGCTCAGCACGCTCGGCGTTGCATACCTGGCCTTCATGGTGAATCTGCCCACGGCGATCCTCGCGGCCGCAACGGTGGTCAGCTACGTGCTGCTGTACACGCCGCTCAAACGTGTCTCCACGCTGAACACCGTGGTGGGGGGCATTCCCGGCGCCATCCCCCCGATGATGGGATGGGTGGCCGTGCGCGGCGAGTTGACGCAGGAGGCGTGGGTACTGTTCGCCATCCTCTTCTTCTGGCAAATGCCCCACTTCCTGGCGCTGGCGTGGATGTATCGCAATGACTACGAGCGCGCCGGCTATCGGATCCTGTCGGTGCTCGACAAGGACGGGGGCACCACGAGCCGGCAGATCCTGCTCTATACGTCCGCGCTGCTGCCGGTGAGTCTGTTGCCGACCACGATCGGGCTGGCCGGGCGAGCATACTTCTATGGGGCGTTCGCCTTCGGGCTGGCGTTTCTCGTGCTCGGCATCGTGCTGGCGCTGACCCGTCGGAACAAGGACGCCAAGCACCTGTTCTATTATTCGCTGCTCTACCTGCCGTCGTTGTTGCTGTTGATGGCGATCGACCGCGGCATGTAGGAACGTTCCGCGAACACAGCACCCGATACCATGGAACCCGACATCCTTGCCGAACGACGAGCAGAGCAGCGGCGGCCGCCGATCGCCAACGCGCGGCTCGGCATGCTGATCTTCGTGATCGGCGAGGTGATGGTGTTCGTTGCGCTTCTGGTGGGCTACACGGCCACGCGCTTCGGCGCAAAGGGCTTCGATGCGATGCCGATGCTGCCGGCCTCGGCGGCCATCATGCCCGTCGTGATGTTGCTCGTCTGCTCCAGCTGTCTGCGGTTTGCGACGCACGGCTTGATGCGCGGCGATCTCCGCCGATATCGTTGGAGCATGATCTTGGCGGCCGCCGTGGGCCTGACGTTCATTGCGCTGGTTCTCGACATGTGGCACACGGCCGCGCAGATCGGAATGGTGCCGGGGCACGACATCCGGAGCGGTCTGTTCTACCTGTTGACCGGAGCGCACGCGCTGCATGCCGCCGGCGGCGTGATCGCCGTCATCGCCATGGCTCTGCGCGGAGCTCGAACCTCGGCGCTCGAGCCGTCGAAGCCGTCGGCCCATGCCATCGAGCTCTACTGGGACTTCGTCTCCATCGCCGGCATGGCGATCTACGCAATCCTCTTCATCGTACGTTGATGACGCACCCCGCTGAACCCATGAACACCGAAATCGCCGCCTCCGCGGCCCACAGCATGCAACGCATACGCAGGCTTGTCGTCACGGCCGTCCTCCTTGGGGTGGCCCTGGTTGCATGCCTTATTCTGCTTCGACCCCACCTGGCCGACGCCGTGCCGGCCGCCGCGGAACTCGCAGACTACGGAGCCGTTCCCGACGTGCAGCTCACCGAGCGGAACGGGAAGCCGATGCGCCTCGGCACACTGCGCGGCAAGGTCTGGGTGGCGAACTTCATCTTCACGCGCTGTGCCGGCAGCTGCCTGGTGATGTCGTCGAAGATGGAGCGCTTGCAGGACTCGCTGGCCCGACACGGCGACGTGATGCTGGTATCGTTCACCGTCGATCCGGACAACGACACTCCGGGGCGACTATCCAGCTACGCACAGGGATATCATGCGCGGGAGGGGAAGTGGTTGTTCCTGACCGGCGGCCGCGACCAGATGCAGGGCCTGGCGCGCGATGCATTTCACCTGGGGCTGCAGGAGGGAACCGACCCGAAGGAACCGATCATCCATTCGAAGCGGTTTGTGTTGATCGATCGCAAGGGCCACATCCGCGGCTATTACAGCAGCGAAGACACGAGCGCACACGCGAAGATGATGGCCGACCTCGACATTCTGACCGCGGAGAACCCTGAATGACATTCGATGTGATGATGCTTCCGGCCGTCAACGCAACGTTGAACGGCATCGCGGGCGTGTTGCTCGTGTACGGCTATGTCCTGATCCGTCAACGCCGTCGCGAGCGGCATCGTTCGGTGATGATCTCTGCCTTCGTGGTCTCGTGTGTGTTCCTCGCGTCGTATCTCACCTACCATTATCTCCGCGGCGGCATCAGCACGCCGTTCGCAGGCGAGGGGATCATCCGCACCATCTACTATGCGATGCTGATTTCGCATGTCGCGCTGGCCGCCGTGGTGCCGGTGCTGGCGATCATCACGATTCGCCGAGGCCTGTCCGCGCGGTTCGACAAACATCGACGAATCGCGCGTTGGACGCTGCCGATATGGTTGTACGTTTCGGCGACCGGCGTGCTGGTCTATTTCATGCTCTACAAGTGGTTCCCGTCGGCCCACGTTGTGCCCGCGGCACGGTGATCGCGCCGGCCGACCGCCGCCGTGCGCTCGCTGCCGCGAAGCCGGCCCCCGCGTCGCGGTGTGAACGTTGCGGTGAGCTTCGTGACCCGATATTCCGGACTTCCTTGTTTATCTTGCGCGGCCTGTGCTAATTGGCGCGCCGGGATGCCGGGCTCAACGCCGGGCGACGGCAACACGACTCTTCATATCAAGGCTGATCCCATGCAGGTTCCTCACGTCCGGGCAGTGGCCGCAACGCTGATCGTACTATCGATTGCCGCGGCTTCGGCCCACGCGCAGCGCGCATACGTGTATGACTTCCTTCACAACGATGCCTCGGCACGCGCGTCCGCGATGGGAGGAGCCTTCGTTACCGTCACGAACGATCCCAACGCCTTCTACTACAACCCCGCCACGTTGACCACCGTGGAGACGACACAGGCGTCCTTCACGTTCTTCAAGCACGTTCTCGACATCAACAGCGGATCGGCGACGATCGCGACGAAGGTCCCCGAATTCGGGACCATTGGAGCCGGCGTTTCGTATACCAGCTACGGCGAGTTCACGCGCACCAACAGCGTTGGGCAGACGGACGGCACGTTCGGTTCGAACGACATCGTGGCGGTGGTGGGGTGGGGGACGGTACTCGGCGAGGGATTCTCGGCGGGCATCAACGGCAAGGCGATCTTTTCCGGTATCGACAGCTACGGGTCGATGGCGCTTGCGCTCGACGGCGGGCTGCATTATCTGGACACCAGCTCGCGCGTACAGGCCGGGTTGTCGTTGTTGAACCTCGGCGCGCAGGTTTCCTCGTTCGGCGAGGAGAACGAAAAGCTCCCGCTCGATCTGCGGATCGGCGTCTCGCATCAGCTTCGCGGTCTGCCACTGCTGATCGCATTGAACTTCAACCGACTGCTCGACGAGACCACCGACTTCACCGATCGCTTCTCGTCGTTCAGCATCGGGGGGGAATTCACGCTCTCGAAGCCGCTTCGTCTTCGCGTCGGCTACAACAACCGCGTGCGGCAGGATGTGGCAT
>CAZJYH010000157.1:0-1867 GCA_964549365.1 uncultured Alphaproteobacteria bacterium | reverse complement strand
TGGCATTCGGGCAGTCCAAGGGATTGGCCGGGTTGTCGGGAGGGCTGGGGCTGGTGCTGAAGGATTATCGCTTCGACTATGCGTTCAACAGCTACGATCGTCTGGGTGGATTTCACCGTGTGTCGGTCAACGCGGCGTTTTGATCGAATCAGTTTGAGCGAAGGGGATCGCCGGACTGTCGGGAACTTATCGATGGGTGATGGGTGTTGCGATGGACATGGAAACGAAAATCATCGAGATCAGGACCACTCCGAACGACGCGTCGAATTCCGAGGCGCCGCGCCGGCGCTCGGTGATCGCCGGGCCTACCGTCTGGTATCTGCTTGCGGGGCTGTCGATCATCATCTCGCTCTACCTCTTCCTGCTGGCGCACGGCGGCGACGAATCCAGTCGGCATGAGGTTGCCTTGTTCATCGGCCTGTGGGCGCCGATGTTCGGAATCCTCGGCCTTCGCGCCGAGATCCTCGAGGTGAGGGAGGATTGCCGCGGTGCTCGCAGGCGCTGATCGAACTTCGGACCCCTCGTGCATTTCGTCCATTTGCTGAGCGCCTTCGGGCGCTCTCGGCGTTTTATCCGGGGCCGTCGATCGCTTCTCACCCGCCGTGGGTTCGATTGCGGCCCGGTGGGGGACGCCCGCGCGACCTGAGCCGACGCGAGGGCATGATCGCGGCCGGCTGCGCATTGCGCCGATGTACGGTCTGCCGACGCGTTATCTGCCGGAGTGCCGTCGGTGCGTTGTGGTGTCGGAATCCGGTAAGCGCGTATCTTCACGCACCCCATTCTTCCAATCCGGTCGTTCTTCACACGAAATACCTTGCCATGACTCGCACGGCAACCGTTCGCACGCTCCTCACGGCTCTCGCCCTTCTGACACTCGTTGCCGGGTTCGGCCACGCCCAGACGTCCGACTCGCTCTATCGCGCGTTGCTGGAGCGGAGTCTCGCCACGTTCGATCTGCCGCCGTTCGATTGGACGGGCACGCCGGACCCGATGCGGCCCCGACTCGGCCTATACCTGAACAAGATCCCGAACGACAGTCTGCTCCTGATACCGGGGCTTGCGGGCGCGAAGTCGGCGTATCGCATCTGGCACCTGATGCCGCACTGGTCCGCCGACGAGGCGGGGCTGCTGATCGGCGACATCGTGACCGCGTTCAACGACAAGCCGTTGAACGACACGACGTACGAGGGGGAGGAGTACCTCAACGCCATGGTGCGCGACATGAAGCCGGGGGAGGCTGCGCGTTTCGCCGTGGTGCGCGGCGGCAAGTCGAGCGAGATCCGGGTGCCGCTCATCGCCGCCGAACGCGTCGAGATGCCGGTGAAGCCCATCGAGGTGCTTGGGCCGATACGAACGGAAACCTGGCTTCAGCGGACGACCCTCCCGAAGGATCTCGCCGAACGCGCGGTGACCATTCAAAAGCAGATGCGGGTGATCTGCGATCAGGATTTTTCGACCGTCCGCTTCGCCGGGCGCCCGAACCCGTGGCGTCTCGACCTGGTGACCTACCTGCACCACCATCCCACCCGACTCGGCGCGGTTGCGCGCAACCTCGACAACGAGATGTGGAACATGCTGGTCAACCGCAGCGGCCTTCGCGGCGTGATCGCGCGCGCAAGCACCATGCTCTCGATCGGCCAATGGAGGCCGGCGGGGCAGGGACGCCGCCGCCCGCACGAGGAGGTGACCGTGCAGGACTACCAGCGCGAACTGGACTCGTCGTTCCTATCGGCGCAGCGTCTGCTCGATGAGGCATACGCGCCGGTACGCGGCCGGCTGGACTCGATGACCGTGGGGCTGGTGCGGCTGCTCGACATGGATCACAACTGGGAGGAGGAACTCGATTCCACGAAGGATCCCGTGCGTC
>CAZJYH010000156.1:0-9301 GCA_964549365.1 uncultured Alphaproteobacteria bacterium | reverse complement strand
GAAAAGAGGGGGAGAGGAATGTCACGGCCCTGATATCGGGGGTGTTTCGGAAGAGACGGCCACTGACGAAGGATGCATTATGCAACAACACCGCTTGAAACTTGGAATCCGGAACGCGGCACATGCCCACCGCAAAACGCTTCACACATCACGCTCAACGCCCTACACCGGCTTGAACGCTTCGAAGGCCTGGAGGCAGGAGTTGCAGTAGTGGATCGAGCGGCAGAGCGCCGAGCCGAACGGCGAACGCAGCACCGTGTTGCGGCTTCCGCAATGCGGGCACGCCATGTTGTTCAGCACCTCCAGCTCGAGCACACCCTCGTACCTCTCAGGGGGCGCAAGCCCGTGCTTCTTCAGGGCCTCACGTCCGGCCTCGGTGACGCGGTTGGTGTTCCAGGGGACGTCGAAGTTCATCCGCACGTCCGGGTCGGCGAAGCCCATCTCCGCAAGGCGCCGGCGCACGTCCTCGCGCATGTAGTCCATAGCGGGGCACCCGACGAACGTGGGCGTCATCACCACGTGCGCGGCGCCCGCCTCGTCGATCGAGACGTCGGTGATCACGCCGAGGTCCACCAGCGACAACGTGGGGATCTCCGGATCCATCACGTCGCGCAGCGCCTCCCATATGTCGGCTACCGTGGGCATCGTATCACGCCTCCGCATCGTACGTATCGGCACGCAACCTGATTGGAGAGCATCTGATTGGAGAGGAAACGCTCTCTATGTCATGTCCGACGCGTCGCGTGCCACTACGAACGTTGAACTTGGAACTTGGAACTTTGAACTTAGAACTTGGAACTTGGCACTGTGAACGCTACGACGCTGAACGTTGCACGTTCCCCGCCCCGCCCCCTCACCACTCCGCGCCCGGATCGATCCGGAACACCTCGGTCATCTCGTCGAGCAGCGGTCCCAGATGTTCGGTGTGATAGCCCTTGCGCCCGCCGTACGCCGGCTGGGTCGACGCGCGGTCCGGCAGCTTCAGGTTCGCGCGCTCCAGCACCGGCGCGATCAGCGCATGCCACTTCTCCTCGATCGCCGGCTCGCCGGGGAACACTCCCTCGGCCACCAGATCGGCATCCCCGTCGCAGACCTCGAAGATCCCGAGCGCGAGCGGGTACGCCTCGTTCAGCGCGCTCTGCATCCGCGCGTGGCTCTCGGTGTTCCCCTTCGCGCCGAGCTGTTCGGCCCAGGTGATCGCGTGGAACAGATGGTATTTGATCTCGCCGCGGATCTTCGCGGCCAGCTTCGCAAGCGGCTCCAGGGTCGATGACTCCAGCATCTCGTAGCGCACCAGCTCCGCCGCGTCGAACAGGAAGTGGCGCATCAGGCTGAAGTCGTAGCCGCCGATCGGATACTCCACCAGATGACAGCAGTAGAAATGCGTCTCGTCGCGCGTGAACGCCGTCGTGTCCGGCTCCGGCTCGCCCATCGTCTCCAGGATCGCGTAGAGCGCCTGCGCGTGCCCGAGCTTGTCCTGCGCGATCGAGGAGAACGCGATGTCCTCCTCCAGCAGCGGCCCAAGCCCGGTCCACTCCGAGTTGCGGTGCGCGATGATCAACTCGTCATCGGCCATGCGATACAGCAGGTTCTTCAGCGCCGCCTGATTACTCATTGGTCTCTCCCGCCATCTTCCGTTTGAATGCCGTCAGCTTGCCGCCGACCCGGTAGCCGCGCGCCTCGCGGTAATCCTTCGAGGGGGTGGTGACGAACACATCGGAATCCTCGATGCCGATCGAGTGCACGTCGGAGGTGCGCACCACCCAGATGCCGACGCACTTGGCGCGCCGCGCATACTGCTCCTTGGCGAACACCAGCGCCGTCTCCGGGCTCGCCGCATGCAGCGAGCCGACGTGCACCGGATGCGCGCCGCGCGTCTCCAGATGGAACACCTCCCAGGTCTCCAACTGATCCAGCTCGTCGAGCGGTGTGAAGGCGGCGCCGTCGTCGGAGGGGATCGCCGCGCGATTGATTCGGGGGTCGAGAGATTGAACGGGCATCGAGATATCAAACGGTCGTGTCACAAAGGGGTCCGTCCCGATGTGTCGGAACGGGCAACGAAGCGGCGATCTCGCCGGGCTCGCGGTACAAGGCGAAGAGGCAGCCGCGCGCCCATCGGTCGTCACGATACGCGGAACCGGTCGCGATCCATGATCGGAGTCTTCAACTCACAAGCGAGCCGGCCTCACGCCGGCGGCGTCACCTGTGTTGACCCTGAGTTGTACTCAGGGCCCCGCCGGATCGGCATCACGCCGGCGGCGTCCACCTGTGTTGGCCCTGCGTTGTACTCAGGGCCCCGCCGGCCCGCCGGCATCATGCGAGCGGCGTCACCTGTGTTGGCCCTGAGTTCTACTCAGGGCCCGCCGGCCCGCCGGCATCATGCGAGCGGCGTCATCTGTGTTGGCCCTGAGTTCTACTCAGGGCCCGCCGGCCCGCCGGCATCACGCAAGCGGCGTCACATACTTCATCGACGGCGTGCGCAACGCCTCGCGCACCCATCGGCCCTGCTCCTCGGCCATGCGGCGCACGGCAAGGCGCTCCTTGTTGCAGGGGCCGTCGCCGTTGATCACCCGCTTGAACTCCTCCCAGTCCGGATCGGAATATTCCCAGCGGCCCGTCTCCGGGTCCTTGTGCAGGTTCGGGTCCGGCACCGTCAGCCCGAGATCCCAGATCTTCGGGACATAGGAATCGAGGAACTCCTGCCGCATCTCGTCGTTGGTGGCCATCTTCACCTTCCAGCGCACCAGCTTCTCGGTGTGCACCGAGACGGTGTCCGGCGGGCCGTGGAAGTGCATGATCGGCTTCCACCAGCGGTGCAGCGCCTCCTGCACCATCGCGCGCTGCGTCGGCGTTCCGGTGGCCAGCGTCACCACGTTGTCGTAGCCGTACTTCAGGTGGAACGACTCCTCGGTGCAGATGCGGTCCAGCGCGCGGCAATACGGACCGTAGGAGCCCTTCGAGTTCTTCACCTGGTTGATGATCGCGCCGGCGTCGATCAGCCACGCGATCACCGCCGTGTCGGCCCAGGTGACCGCCGGATAGTTGAACACGTTGCTGTACTTGGACTTGCCGCTCACCAGGTCGTTGATCATCTCCTCGCGCGACTTGCCGAGCGTCTCGGCGGCGCTGTAGAGAAGCTGCGCGTGCCCCACCTCGTCCTGCACCTTCGCCATCAGCGCCATCTTGCGCTTGAAGCCGGGGGCGCGCGTGATCCACGTCCCCTCCGGCAGCGCGCCGATGATCTCCGAGTGCGCGTGCTGCTCGATCATCCGCACCAGTTGGCGCCGGTATTCGCGCGGCATCCAGTCGTGCGGCTCGATCTTCTCGCCGCGGTCGATCTTCGCCTCGAACTCCGCCAGCAGCGCCGGATCGTCCTCGAGCCCGGGCTCGTTCGGCCCCGCGTCAACGATGGAAAGATTTCCGTACATCGGTGTTCCCTGAAGGTAGATACTGGTCTGAAATCGGCAGGAAAGTTACAAAAATAACGAGGCCGCGAACGATGACATATGTCAAGCTTTGTGGCCGCGCGCGACGTCCCGACCCTGAATACGTTGATGGGTTTCGAGCGCAGGCTGAAGACCTGCGCCTACGGCACAGCCGCCATCGTCCACCGTCCCCCCGCCCATCACGCATCACCCTTTCGGCACGCGGCAAATCCCTCCCGCAGCTCCGCGGCATCCAGGTTGCGCCCGATCACCACCAGCCGGCTCGCACGCTCGGCATCCCCCCAGGCCCGCGCGTATCCCCGCGTCCAGAGTCGGTGCACCCCCTGCACCACGTAGCGCCGATCCGATCCCGCCGCGTGGATGATCCCCTTGATCCGGTAGACCTCCTCGTGCCGTTCGGCCAGCAGCGCCTCGATCCACGCGTCGAGCGCGTCGGGGTCCACCGCGCCCGTCTGCTCGAGAGCGACGGCCTGCACCCCCGCCTCGTGTATCCCCGCGCCGTGCGCCCCCGCGGGCCCGGCCGCTCCCGACACGCCGGGGGCCCACGCCTCCATCGAGCGCGTCATCCGCGCGGCCAGACGCTCCGGGTTCAGCCCGTCCACGTCCAGCAGCTCGGAGACGTCCGCCTCGGCGTGCACAGTGCGGACCAGCGGCGCCGTCGGGTTGATCGCGCGGATCAGCCGCTCCGCCTCGGCGAGCCCGGCGGGGCTCACGCAATCCATCTTGTTGAGCAGGATGTGGTCCGCGTAGGCGATCCCCTCCGCCGCCTCCGGGCCGCGCGCAAGCTGTGCCGGAAGATGCAGCGCGTCCGCCACCGTCACCACGCCGTCCAGCGCGAAGAGCTCGCCGGCCTCAGGGTGCGCGAGGAACGTCATCACGATCGAGCCGGGGGATGCCAGTCCGGTCGTCTCCACGACGATCCGGTCGAACCGGCGCGGACCGGCCGCGAGCGTCTCCACCGCGTCGATCATGTCGTCGCGCACGGTGCAGCAGGCGCAGCCGTTCGCGAGCGTGATCATCGCCTCCTCCACCTCCACCACCAGATCGTTGTCGATCGCGAGGGCGCCGTAATCGTTCTGCACCACCGCGATGCGTTCGCCGTGCCCGCCCGTCAGGATGCGGTTCAGCAGCGTCGTCTTGCCGGCGCCGAGGTAGCCTGTGAGGATTGTGATTGGGAGCATTCTCTCAAGATACGGCGGTGGTCTTCTCTGCGTTCCTCCGCGTCCTCTGCGGTGAGTTCATTCGGGACGCTGGACGATGGACGCTCGTGGGGGATGTGGTGGCGACTCTGCGTTCCTCCGCGTCCTCTGCGGTGAGTTCATTCGGGATGCTGGACGATGGACGCGGGACGCTCGTTGGGAATGTAGTCGCGGGTTGCGGGTGGTGAGTCGCGGTGGCGATCAGGCCCTCCTGTATCCGCCCATGTACGACGAATACGTTGTGGCTCTTCAGTGGGAACATATTTTCGACGAGAAACAGGGTGGGCATTGCGGTTGGAGCATCGTCTTTTCGGCATCGACGTAGCCGATGAGGGTAATCATTGAGAGCATAGGAAAAACAACCGTGACAGATGAGCGATGGGTGAATTCCGCTGCATCCATCCGGATTTCGGTTCATGCGGTACGCCGACGCGTGTTCATTAAGAGTTCGGTCATCCAGCGAGTGACTTAAGCTCCGCGACCCAACCCGTAAAACCAAATAATTGGCAAAGCACCCATTTGGGCCGCGTTCGCTGAAACAGATGTTGGCCGGTATACACCGGCCAACAATCCAAGACGGAACCCAATTGCATCAACCATTGCGGTCAATATGTAAGATGGTCGATCCACCGATTGAGCGACAAGAAGTTCGCCGCATCTCGCATCTCACGAGCCGCATGGTCCCAAAACGCCACAGTAACATTATAGCCCTTCGATACTAAGTCCTCAATCACTGGTACAAAGTCTTTATCACCGGCAACAAGCGTTATCTCGCTGTTCGCCTTGTTAAGCAGAGGGGCATCAGATGCGATCTGGTATGCAATCGCTACATCGACCTTTTTCTCTTTGCCGTGACTTCGCTCGTAGGTCTTGACTTGCCAGCCTTTGCTTTCTACCATTTTCCAAAAGGAGTCACTTGGCGGTGGCGACCCCCAAAGCTTTGCACAGCCAATCTCATGCTTCTCGCCACAGAGGAATTGATGGAGTTTCCCATAGTCCATTTGCCAATCCGTGTCGAATATACGTCGGTCAATTGCATCTTCAATATCCAGCGCCTTACCCTTCGCAACCGCCGAGGCTCGTTGACCCTCAATGAAGACATTCGAGTTGTCAACGTATGTGTACGTAAGAATTGCCATTCTCCCTCCTAATGTTATGTCTAAGGAAATGAGTGAAGTATCGCGCTTTTCAGGTTCTACAAAAGAACCGATGATGATCTTTTCTATATCCAATCAACACTAGCGAATTCGGCTGTAGCATCACCGATGCCCGACACCGCCGGAGAGCGATTGTGGCGCTCATCTACTGCCACAACTTCAATATCGGCACAAGATAGATATCACGCTAACGGAATGTCCGAGTCCGTACCATTCACTTCAAGCGGTTGTTCCGGATATCAGTCTCTCCCCGCCCCCCTCGCCTTGATCTCCGCCGCCCAGATGACCACATCGGCCATCATGTAGATCACGTTGTTCTCCGGGCCGCCGAAGGTGAAGTTGGCGACGCCCGGCGCGATGATCTCCCCGATCAGATCGCCGGCACGGTTGTACACCTGAACCCCGCTCGCCGAGGAGCTGTAGACGCGCCCGTCGGAATCGACCTTCAGCCCGTCCGGGATCCCCGGCGTCACCACCGCGAAGAGGCGGTCGTTCACCAGATGCCCGCCGTTCACCACATCGAACGCGCGGATGTGATGCGGCAGGTTCACGTAGTACGTGTCCGGGCCCTGTATCGCCCCGCTGTCGTTGATGTAGAGGATCGATTCATCCGGCGAGAACGCGAGCCCGTTCGGCTTGTTGAAGGAGTCTGCGGCCACCGAGGTACTGTTCGTGGCCGGGTCGTGGCGGTAGACGTAGTCGCCGACCATCGGCGCGGGCTTGAAGCCCTGCAGCGCGCCGTAGCTCGGGTCGGTGAACCAGACGGTGCCGTCGCTCTTCACCACCACGTCGTTCGGGGAGTTGAACCGCAGGCCGCGCCATTCGTCCACCACCGTCTCGACCGCGCGCGTCGCCAGGTCCATGCGGGTGATCCGCCCCGGCGTCGACATCGTCCCCTGCTCGCAGATCACCAGGCGCCCCTCGCGGTCCAGCGTCATCCCGTTCGCGGCGTTCGAGGCCGCGCTCACCGTCTCGACGGCATCCGGCGGCAGCGGGAACTGCTCGGTGTCCAGCGGGATTCTCTCGATGTACACCCGCTTCCACCCATGCAGCGGAATATTGCTCGACTCCGGAACCGTGGTGAAGTAGAGCGCCTTCTCGGCGGCCACATAGACCGGCCCCTCGTGGGCGTTCGTCTCGATCACCGTGTAGAACCGCGGGTCGGCGCCGATCACGTCGTAGAATTCCTCGGAGTAGGCGATGAAGTGGGGGTTGCCGGTTGCGTACGTCGGGCTGGTGTTCGTCATATGGACCTCGTTTCGATAATGATAGAAATGCTCGCGGCATGAATTTTCGCGCCGCCGAAAAATACTGGGGGAATTCGGGCCGTTGCCGGGTCGCACGCCGATGCGCTCACGACGGGTCGGGATCTTCGACGGGGCGTTCCTCGGCTGAGAACACCCACACTACGCCCTTCCGCCCGCCTGTCACCCCGATGATGAGCACTTCGCTGCGCATCAGGGAGGCTCCGGCGGGGAGGCGGGATCGCGGCTTCTCGGGCCCGCGCGTCCATGCATGAGGATCGCGGCGGAATCGCCGAGGCGTAAATACATCGCATCGAATTTCGGCCACACGGCGCCGAGGCGAGACGGGGCAAATATATGGCGCGGCCTTCACGGCCGAACGCTGCGCGGCCGAAGCGCTCCGCCGGATCGAACGGACGGAACCGCCTCAGCGGCCCGGGACGCGCGGCGCCGACTCCTTCGAATCGACGGAACCGTCATCCTGCGCCAGGTGCCGGCCGAACCGATAACCGGATGCGGCAAGGCCGCAGACGATCGCCACCGCGAGGAAGCCGAGAAATATCTTCCTGATCATGATGCTGTTCTCCATGAGGGGGAGAGAGCGCGTGCCGGTGCCTGATGGGCGCCGAACGGCTCTCCGATGGATGTGTACTGAGCGGCATGAAGCCACGAAACGCGGACGGACGATGCCGACCGGACGACACGAGTACGCGGCAATATACGCGCCACCGGCCATGTCGACCCTGTATGCACGGTCCTCCGTCGCACGGGCACCGTGGAGCATTGCTTCGTCGGCCGCCGGATGAGATCAACGCGAAGGTCGTCGGCAAGTTTCACACACGGGGAATCAGCGCAGCATTCGTCCCTCTCCCCGCCGCTCACATCTCCCGCCCCCCACCTCTCACTCCGCCGCCCACTCCTTTCGGAGCAGCAATTTCTGGATACGGTACGCGTGGAGGAAATCGTGCAGGGCAAGATGGCGGAACATGATGAAGACGGAATAATGGCTGTACTCGGAATGCGTCGCGGTTCGGTTCCAGTCGCTCTCCGACAGCAGGCGCAGGCGCGCCACCAGCCGGGCGCGGTCCGCCGCGTAGTTCCGCAGCGACTCCTCCAGATCCATTTGCAGGAGCGCGTCGTCCGGGTCGTCCGTGCCCGGGTCGTACTGCGTGAAAGCCGGCTCCGGCACGGTAAGCATCTCGTCCAGCCGACTGAAGAAGAGCCCGTGCGCCACGGCCAGGTGGCAGGCATGTTCGTGCGCGGACCACTTCCCCGGCGCCGGACGGCGCTTCAACAACACGGCGGGAACCGCGCGGACGAGTGGGATGACAACGCTCGGTGCACGTTCGAGCGCCTCGATAATCGAGGAGATGGTTTCCATGGACGAATTGGTTCGATAGACGATCCGCCGCGCGTCCTCGACGACTTCGTCGAGCGGGGAGGCCCCATCACTCACGCTGTGGCGCGAGATGACGCGCCCATAGATGTCGCGCCCCTCGACGAGGAGCTCGGCATTGGAGACTTCGCGGAATCGAAAATACCAGCCGGGGACGAGCCCGGCAATCGGATAGTCGCGGATCATCTCTTCGTGGCGTGACGGTACGATGTAGCGTTTTGCCATGCTTCAGTCCTCGTAAAACTGATGGAACTCATCAGCGGCGGCGCTGACGGTGAGCGCCCCAAGCGGGAAGCAGCGCTCGAGGTTCGCAAGGTCGGCGCAGCGGCCGAGCGCATTGGTGAACCCCCGCACGGGCACCGGCTTGAGGCCGCCGCGATGGTCCACGAACTGCCCCCAGAGCGGCATCGATCGGAACCGCCCCGGCGCGGCCCGGCGCGACGCGACGTACGCCGGTGGAAAGAGCCGCCGGTACGCCTCGAGGTTGTACAGCCACGATATACCGATCACCGTGCCACCGGCATGGACGGTGCCGCGCAGGTGCCGGAAGAGCGCCGCCAGCTCCGCCCGTCGAGCGTCGGCCCGCTCAGCCCGTAGCGGCGAGCCGCCGTCCTGCTCGGCGTCGCGGAAGTGCAGGCGCACGATGTCCCCCTCCTGAAGCGCGTACGAAAAACAGCCGAACGATGCGGCGAGCGGCGGCGCGGTATTGGCCTCGGGCTCGCGCAGATAGAAGCCATGCGTCCACTCGCGGGCGTCCCCCGTCTCGCGCAGTCCGGCAAGGTAGGCCCGCCACGTCGGGTGATCTGGGTCGAACGAGCGGCCGAGCCCGAAGCGGACGTAGATATTGGTTTACTCCATT
>CAZJYH010000155.1:2712-9309 GCA_964549365.1 uncultured Alphaproteobacteria bacterium | reverse complement strand
GAGCTGGCCCGGCAGCGCGACCATGCAGTCGACGAGGTCGGCCTCGATCAGGCACTTGCGAATCTCGCCCTCGCCGGACTGGTTGGACGACATCGAGCCGTTGGCCAGCACGAAGCCGGCCACGCCCGCGGGTGCGAGGTGGTGGACCATGTGCTGCACCCAGGCGAAGTTGGCGTTGCCCGGAGGCGGCGCGCCGTACTGCCACCGCTTGTCTTCTCGCAGGCGTTCCCCGCCCCAGTCGGAGATGTTGAACGGCGGGTTCGCCAGGATGAAGTCCGCCTTGAGGTCGGGGTGACGGTCGTTGTGGAAAGTGTCGCCGTGCGCAATCTGCCCGTCGATGCCGCGGATCGCGAGGTTCATCTTCGCGAGGCGCCAGGTGGTGTAGTTGCTCTCCTGGCCGTAGATGGAGATCGCGTTCTTCGCCCGGCCGCCGTTGCCGTTGCCGCTCGTGTGCGCGGCGATGAACTCCACCGACTGCACGAACATCCCGGAGGAGCCGCAGCAGGGATCGTAGACGCGGCCGGTATAGGGCTCGATCATCTCCACCAGCACCTTCACCACGCTGCGCGGCGTGTAGAACTCGCCCCCCTTCTTCCCCTCGGCGCTGGCGAACTGCGAGAGGAAGTACTCATAGACCCGGCCGAGCACGTCGCGGGCGCGGCTCTCCTCGTCGCCGACGCGGATGTTGCTGATCAGGTCGATGAGCTGCCCGAGACGTTCCTTGTCGAGCGCGGGGCGCGCGAAGTCCTTCGGCAGCACCCCCTTCAGCGCGGTGTTGTCGCGCTCGATGCCGGCCATGGCATCATCGATCAACTGCCCGATCGTCGGCTGGCGGGCCTGCGCCTTCAGGTGCGACCAGCGCGCCTCGGGGGGCACCCAGAAGATGTTCAGCGCGCGGTATTCGTCCGGATCCTCCGGGTCCGCTCCGCCGGCGCGTTCCGTTTCGAGCCGCGCGTGCTGCTCCTCGAAGGCATCGGAGATGTACTTGAGGAAGATGAGGCCGAGCGTGACGTGCTTGTACTCGGCGGCGTCCATGCTGCCGCGGAGCGCGTCGGCCATCTGCCATAACTGCGCTTCGTAGCCGATGTTCGCGGAGGTGGGGCGGGCGTTGCCGGAGGTTTTGGCCACGTGATGAAAAAACGATGTGTAGACTACAGGATATACAGCGCGCAACCCGGCGGCGCCGATCGATTGCGGATGAACGGAAGGTCGGCGCACTTATAGCGATGCGGCGGCGCGATACGTTGGCGATCAATTGTCGGCGCTCGCGGTGAAGCGCCTACGTCCTGTTGATCGCGTTCTCCCGCGCTGATCGCCGGCTCTTCGTCGAACCGATACGGTGGGTTCAGGTGGTGATGACACGCGGCCGCCGGCGAAACGATGAACCACGGGCGGTTGCGCGGTGCGGCCGTGCCGGCGGCGCCGCGGCGATTCGTAATCCCGTGCCCCCACGCCGCCCCGGCGGCCGCACGGAAACACGGCCGCCGGGGCGTGGGATCACTCGCGGTCGAGCAGTCCCCGGAGCTTCTCGATGGCACGAGCCTTCACGCTCTCGCTCAGATCCGGATGCCCCTTCACCATCTCGATCCTCGCCAGGACGAACGCGCGCTCCGCCTCACGGTCGCGAGGCATGCGGCGCGTCAACTCGGCGAACAGCTCGCGGGCGTCGTACAGCTCGGCGGGCTCACCGGTTTCGGGATCGCTCGGAGCGTGATCCGTTCCATCGGGAATATCCTGCTGCGGGTCCATCCTTCCTCCGTTCTGCTTGATCGATCGTGAATTACATCGAGGCGCTCGAGTTGCATCGAGGCGCCGCCGCACTCTACGAGTTGACGGCGAAGCTGTGGTTCGGATCGAGGAACACCAGCTTGAAGCCGACGTTGTCGACGCGAATGTAGCTCTGGCTGGAGGACAACAACGCCCAACTGCTCCACTTGTTGTTCGAGTCGCGCGCCTGCAGATATGTGCGCAGGCAGCCGAGCTGATTGGTGCCCGTGTACGAGTCCTGGAACGTCTCGACGATCGGACCCCACGAGCCGACCCAGTCCCCCTTCTGCTCGCTCTCCGAGGATGTATAATCGTAGCTGTAAATCAGGTCGTATCGACCCTTTTTGTAATTCTGCAGCCAGACGACGTTGGTCCAGGTGCTGCCGGATTTCACATACGTCTGATTCTGAATGCTGATCACCTGGTACGACGTCCCGTGCGCCGTCTTCGTGGTGATATAATCGCCCAGCGAGCTGAACGGGATGTTCGTCTGCCAGTGATCGTCGCGCGCCCAGTCGAACACGCGGAAGGAGAAGGAGTTCTGCGCATAATAGAGCACGAACGCCTCCACGCCCTTCGCGGTACGATTGGTTGTGGTGAGGTACAGATAGGTGTCGACGTTCCCGCCGGGCTTGGTCGGAGCGATGTAGTCGACAGCCACAACGGTGCCGGTGTTGTACGCCTTCTTGAAGGAATCGTTGTAGAACGCACCGTAGCCCACTCCCCCCGGCACCGGCGGCGTGGACATCTTCGCCGCGGCGTCGTCCCCGAGCAGCGCATGGATGCGCCGCCCCAGCACGCGTTTCCCCTCGGCCCCGATTTCGGGATGGGTCTCGAGAACGCGCAGCTTGTTGCGCAGGAACGCGCGCTCGAACGCATGATCGCGCGGCGTTGCCGCGGTAATCCGCGCGAACTCCGCTCGTACGTCCGCCGTCTGGAGATATTGCTCCGTTTCGGGATTCAACAATTGAAGCTCGTCGCCCTCTCCGATGAACAGAGATGGTGCCTGTGCAGTCATGTTCTCCTGCATTGCTACATACCCCTTGATTTGTGAACACTGTGTATGCGCGAACGATCGGCCGCTGCCGCACATGAATGCAAACGGCATAACGAACCGAACGCTCGTGTGGCCGGACCTTCCGGTGATCGACGACAAAAGCGAAACAACGCTTGAAGGGTACGTGTGTGCGGGGGATGGGGGGCGGCGACGCCCTCGGACCTGAGGATACGTCGCCGTTGCGGACGTGCTGAAGATACATCGTTTCGCGATACATCCTACACCACGGTGAAAAAAAAGAACGGCAACTACATACCCGGCAGACCCATGCTTGTCATCCCCGTGGTGCATCCCGATTGAATCGAGATGTACCGCGGGAATGACGGACCGGAGTATCGGCTCCAATCCCGCGGCTTCTGCGTCGTTGGGTCTGCCACGTACATCATCGCCGATCTGCCACGTACATCATCGCCGGCAGGAACATCGTGCACGCGACGGTGAGGCGCAGCCGCGCGCCCGCATCGGGGAACCACTACGAGGGGTCCCGAACGATGGTGGTGGCATGAGCGAGACGCGCGGATCCAGGCGCGGCGGATTCGGCGGGAGGGTGCCCCCCCTACACCCGGTCGATCGCGATCTCCCGCGCGATCGCCGGATCCCGGTCGAGGCGATACGGTGGGTTCAGGTGGTGGCGGCAGGCGGGGGCGGAGGTTCCGGCCGCATGATGAGAGGATGAGGTGTTGCCTCCAGGATATACAGGGCGCACCCCGGCGCCGACGGTTTGCGGACGAACGGACGAACGGAGAACGCATGGCGGAGCCTCGGCTCGATTTGCCGCCGCGTCGCGCGCGTCGTACAGGCTCATCGCGGGTGCGCCGCCGCCCGCGGGTCCCCATCGGGGAGCCGGACGCTTCATCCACCGCATCCCACTCGGGGGCACGCCGAGTCACACGCCCCTGCAGCCTCCGCCCTGCCGTCTCACGCGGGCCGGCCGTCTCACGCGGGCCTGCCGATCCACGTGCAGAGATAATCCATGTGTACCAGGCGCTGCCCGCCGTCGAGCTCCGGCTGCTGCGGGAATGTCTGCGTGGGCGCCACGTCGCGCGGGCAATATGGATCGCGCGCGAGCATGGTCCGCTCGCCGCTCTCGTGATGATGGTGGAGATAGGATCGCGCGGCGCAGCCGCCGCCGCATGATTGCAGCAGGCCGCAGCCCGCGCAGCCGTCGAGGCGTTCGGCGTTGGCGTTGCGTTGCCGGAACACCCGGAACTGCGGGCTGTTGATGATGTCGATGAGGTCGTGCTGGAGCAGATCGAACTCCGATTTGTAGTCGTGGAGATAGACGCAGGGGCTGACGAAGACGGCGCCCTCGGGCGTGATGGAGTGGATACGGAAGGACGTGCGGCCGCATGGGCAGCGGCGCGCGTGCTCGTACCGGGTAACGGCCGCGATGGGCGGCTCGCCGAGATCGACGGGGACGCACAGCTCCATGAGCCGCGCGAACCCCGCGTAATACATGTCCGGGGGGAGCGCGATATCCATGTGCTTCGGCTCGATGGGCTTGATGGGATTGATGCGCACGTTGGCGTCGTACGCCCGCGCCAACTCCACGAGATCGTCGATGTGCCCCCGCGTGAAATTCCAGTTCATCGCGCACATGATGGCGGTGTGCGGCACGCCGTGCTCCCGGCAGATGCGCATGGCCTCGATGGCCTGGTTGTAGATCTTCGCGCCCCGATTGCGATTGTGCTCATCCTCGTACGGTGAGTCGAACGAGACGTCGACGTCGTTGAGCAGATCGAACGCCTCGCGGTGATTCCGGTACAGATGCAGCAGCGTGATGCCGCTGGTGGTGAGCCCGACCTCGATCGAGGCTTCCACGAGCCGCGTGATGATGTATGGGAGCAGCGTGTTGCGCGGATCGGGACCGTTGGTGAACAGCGGCTCATTCCCCCCAAGGTTGACGGTCTCGACGCCGTTGATGCGCAATTGATGCACGATGCGATCCACAAGCGCCGTGGACATGTCGCGCCCCTTCACGCGCGCGTTCATGCTATAACAATGCGTGCATCGATACGGGCAGTCGTTGCCGAGCGTCCAGCCGATATTTCTGATGGTAGCCGGGATCTCCGGGAGCGATCCGAACTCGTGCGTCGGGCCGACGTTCAGCTTGTAATGTTCGAAGCGATCGAACGACGCATGTATGGGCTGTGCATCGGGATGTATGACGATCGGAATTTCCGGCTGCATTTTCCACCTCGACAAATTTGAATGACATGATTGAATGCATGACTTCGGGCACCGCGGCCGCACACCACGCCCCGTTCGTGCATGCGGGAGATGGCCCGCACGCCGAGGACACACGGCAACAGGTGTTCGAGACGCCCACGCGGGCGTCGACTGGAATCGTTGGGGGATATGGAGGAAAATTGTTCGGCGATCATGCCGCGACGGCTCGCGGGCCGTTCTACGGCGGCGGCAAATCGCGCGGGAGCATCGCGGCCGATCGAGCGGCGTGCCCGGGGCGCCGCGGCATCCGAGACGACACGCCGACCCGATCGGAATTGCCGATCACATGTCGGTGCACAACGCGGCCATGAACGAGGCCGCCGCGACGGCGCGCGCGCCGTCGACGATTCCCGGATCGGAGAGCGCGGGGAATCGTGGGTCATCGGCGACGCGCCTTCCCAGCATCGCGGTGAGCATGGCGACGGCCGAAACCCATTCGTCGGCAAGCCCCAGCTCGGCGGCGCGGCGGGCGCATTGAGCCGTGAGCGCGGCCGAACCGTACGCACGAATCAGATGCAGCACATACGCAACGGCGCCGAGCGCGCTCCGTTTGCCGCCCATCAATTCGGCGATCACCTTCGTTGTCGTCGTCACCAGTTGATCGGCGATCATCATGCGCCCGAACGTGTGCAGGCCGTAGGTGCAGTATCCGAGCTCCAGCCGATCGTAGGGGATCGACGGCCAGACCGAGTGGTGCAGATCCACCTCGATGCCGATCATCACATGCCCATTGACCACGCTGAGCGGCCACGTGACATCGCGCAGCGTCAGCTCGGGATCACGTGCGCGCCTGGTTCCCGGCCGCGAGCAGTCCACCTCGGCGTCGAGCGATAGAAGCGGCACGTAGCGCGTCCACGGCCAGTACTCATACCGCCCCTCCTCGGTGCTCCGTCTCTTGTCGTCGGGCACGAGACGCGCCCGACCGGTTTCGCAGTCGAGCATGTCGACCTGCGCGAAGCCCATCGCAGCCAGCCGCGCCTCGACCTCCGCCCGCGCCTCGGGCCGGATCAATAGATCGACGTCGCGCGTGTGAACGGTTCCCACACGTCCCCCCTCCCACAACAGGGCGTCGATGCCTTTCAGGGGAACCATGCCGATCCGGGCGTCGGCGCACGCGGTGAGGATGTCGTTGGTGGCGATCCGGAGCGCATCCTGCACCGTGAGGACGCGATCCTTCCAGGGGGCGAGCTCGGCCGCGAGACGATCGCACCATTTGTACGGATACATCGGCAGCACATGCGCGGCGAGCGGCACCAATCGGGCCTCGAAGAGAAACCGGACGTCGGCCCACAACGGCACCGCGGCAGCGTCGGCGGGAGGAATGTGCCGGAAGCCGGGGACAGGATACAGAAGGTCGGCGATCGACATCGCTCCATCGACGCTCTGTCCGGCCCACGGATCGGCGGCGGCGGCTCCGAAATCACCCGGCCCCGTCACCACGAACGGCGCGCCGTCGGCCAACGACGGAGGGGCCACCACAAACCCGCCGTCGGCGCCCATCGACGGAGGCGCAACCGCGAACCCCGCATCGGCGCCCATCGACG
>CAZJYH010000155.1:0-2612 GCA_964549365.1 uncultured Alphaproteobacteria bacterium | reverse complement strand
GCGCAACCGCGAACCCCGCATCGGCGCCCATCGACGGAGGCGCAACCGCGAACCCCGCATCGGCGCCCACGGAGGGGACGGGGTTGATCGCCGACATCACGCCGCCGGGCGGCCTGTCGCGCAGTTCCGTCAACTCACGGTAGGCGTTGGCATACTCATGCACTGCCACCAGATCGCTTTGATGCCGCACGAGAATGCGCGAGGCATGAAGGTTATCCGCGATGTCGGCGATCTTCACGCGCACGGCCAATGGATTTCCCTTCACACGTTCGATATGCCCGGCGAACGATTCTCGCGCGACACCACGATGCGTGAGCGCATCGACGGCCGCGACGAGGTGCTCCGGACAGTTTCGCGCGCGGAGGTCGTCGAGGGTGCACGCGGTATCCTCCACGATGTCGTGGAGGATCGCAACCATGCGCAGCTCGTCGGTGGGCATTTCCATCATCACGCGGAGCAGGTGCAGGATGTACGGCCGGCCGGAATAATCGGTCTGCCCATAATGCGACGTCGCCGCCAGGATGATTGCATCGTATAGATTCATCGCGTTCAAACCCCTCTGCCGATGGTCGTTGCTGTTCCCGCTCGCCTCGACAACCCAATGGTTCCGCCGGCGGGACCGCCGCGGTTACGGAACCGCGTCGATCACTCCGCGCGCATGATCCGTCCCGTCGGCGTATCGACCGCTCGTCGCCGAGCCCGATCGATCCCCGGCGTCAACGGGCCAATGGTGGTCGAAGAGATCGAGGAGACTCCGGCGCACGTCCGGCGCGGCGAACGACCGCTCGAATCCGGCGCGCGCGATGTTTCTGATCCGCATGCCGGACAGGCCGAGCCGCCGGTACGCGAGCCGATACTCCGCCGCGATGTCCGTATCGAACATGGCGGGATCATCGCTCCCGAGCACGATGCACACCTCGGCATCGGCGAGGGATCGCAGCGGGTGCGACTCCAACGCGGAGACCGCGCCGGTGCGCAGGTTGCTGGAGATGCAGACCTCGATCGGTGTTCCGGCCTCCCGCAGATACGCCACGAGCCGCGGGTCGCGGTACGCGGAGATGCCGTGTCCGATTCGATCAACGTTCAACGAGCGGATGACGTCGCGGACGCTCTCGGGGCCGAGGGTCTCACCGGCGTGCGCCACGCAGCGCAGCCCGGCCGATCGGGCGAGGTCGAAGGCCGCCCGAAACACGGACGCCGGATATGCATGCTCCGTGCCGCCGAGACCGACCGCCAGAATGTTCACGGCGGGCGCGATGTCGGCGATATCGCGGACGATGCGCTCGGCGATCCGCGGACCGTTGTCGCGCACGACGTCCACGATCAACCCGGTCTCCAGGCGCCCCGCCGCACCGGCGTGAAGGCCCGCATGAATCGCCTCGGCCAACCGCGATGGGTCCAGTCCGTACCTCCGCCTGAACGATTCCGGGCTGAAATGCAGCTCGGCGTAGATCACGCCCCCCTCGACAAGCCGGCCCGCAACGGATGCCGCGGCCTCGGTGAAATCGTCGTACTCGCGCAGGAGACCGAAGCGGTATCGCATCGCCTCGAGAAAGGCATCGAACGACGGCGGCGAGGCGGGCGCGGGGTTCGGCCATGCCGCACCGTATTTCCGCGCGAGCCCGGCCATGCACTCACCGGGCACGGCCCCTTCCAGGTGGAGATGCAACTCCGCCTTCGGCAGCTCGTCGAGACGGTCACACCACTGTCGTCGGCGCATGTTCGGGAAGTGTTTGGTTGTCGAGCGGACCGGTCACCCCGGCGATCTCATCGGGGCACATCGCCCACGTGGCCGCGAGATCCATATGGCCGCGGATACTCCACGCCTTCACGCCGTCGAGCGCGAGCCCGGCGGGTCGCATTCGCTCGGCCGGCGGGCCCAGCAGATCGTTCCAATACGGTGAAGCGCTTTCGTACAACGGATGCTCGTGCCGCTCGAGGATATCCCGTGTGCATGCGCCGGGAAGCGCCTTCCAGCCGGGATGGGCCGCGCCGCCGCGCTCGATGACGATCACACCGCGAAGCAGGCCCGAGCTCAGCACGGTCGTCCCGAGCATCGCGGCCAACTCGACCGGATCGAAGAAGATCTGCTCACCGGTGGCTCCAAGGCCGCGCGCGTTGCCGTACTCGGTCTGTTGAATCGTGACGCCGACGTCGTAACCGCGCTCGTGACCGCCGAACATTGTGCCGGCGCGATCGTCGAGCTTCCTCCGCATATCCGCCGAGGCCAGGAACGATCCGATCCGCACCGGGATCGAATGCGGCGATCCGGTGACCACCACACCGGCGTCGGCGGCGTGCAGGAAGACGCGATCGTTCGAGACGAGCCGCGCCCCCGGCACGGCGCCGAGCGCCTCGATAACGTTCGTGGTCTTGCCGGCCCCCTTGTCGCCGCAGATCAGGTACACGCCGCCCCGGGCATCGGTGAAGGCGGAGGCATGCACGGAAATCGCACCTCCGCACAGTGCGTCACGGCATGCGAATGCCCGCAGCGCACGGCCTGCCGCCCGGTGCCCATGCATGCTGCCGTCGTGCAGCACGTTCCAGCAGTCATCCGTACCGCGCGCGACGAGCACCGGCACGCCGTCGCGCTGATATGGATACCGAAAGCG
>CAZJYH010000154.1:2967-9329 GCA_964549365.1 uncultured Alphaproteobacteria bacterium | reverse complement strand
GGTGGTGAACGACAACGCCACGACGGTCTTCTCGGCCCAGAAGCCGGGTGATGCCGCGGTCTCGTCGATCACGCTTCCGCCGCCGTTCGCCCGACTCGTCGCGGACTCGATGACGTACGTCAACGGCGTCTGCGATCGGATCATCTCCGGTCGTCGTGAGGGAGCGGGAAAGATCAACGGCCTCGAGATCCTCGGGTTGCATCCGCAGCCGAGCTCGACCGGGGCCGGTTCGGTGCTGCAGGTGGACCTGCGGGACCTGCCGCGCGACGGGGCCCGCGCCGAATTGCTCGGCGCCGACGGCGAGGTGGTGGCAACCTACCTGCTGACCGGCGACGGCGCGCGCGTGACGCGTGTGCCGGTGAAGCTGCCGAACGGCATCTCCTCCGGGCTGTACGTGATCCGGGTGCGCGCGGGCGCGGAGATGACGCAGGCGAAGGTGATGGTTGTCGAGTGATCTGATCGGCACGCGGAATATCGCATCGCGATTCAAATGGGGCGCTCCGTGAAGCAACGCGGAGCGCCCCACGTTTTTCCTCAACGTTCATCGAAGGCTTTGGGAGGCCCATGGAATCCGTGAAGACCTTGCTGCAGACGGCGCGGACGATCGCCGTGGTGGGGTGCTCCGACAAGCCGTGGCGGAGCAGTAACTCGATCGCCGCGTTCCTGCGCGAGCAGGGCTATCGCATCTACCCGGTCAATCCGGCGATCTCCGAGGCGCTCGGCCTGCAGGCCTATCCCGATCTGCGAAGCCTTCCGGAGCCGATCGACATCGTGGACGTGTTCCGGCGTCCGGAGTTCGTTCCGGAGATCGTGCGCGACGCGATCGCGGTCGGGGCGCGCGCTCTCTGGCTGCAGAGCGGCATCACCCATCCCGAGGCGGAGGAGGAGGCGCGCCGGGCCGGGCTGGAGGTGATCGCCGATCGTTGTATCGCCGTAACCTTTCGGCTGGAGCGCGTGGTGCTCCGCAACGGGTAGCCTCCTCGCCGCGCGCATGGCGGGGAGCGCGTCACACGACACGCGAGCCGCCTGTCATCATTGCGTATGCCCACACGCCCGGCGTAACGATGAACGGCCGTTGGAGAGAGGAGGCATTCGGTGCTCGGGATGTTGTGCCGCCCGCTCGATACCCGACAACCTGATGCAACTTTCTGGCCCAACATTCATCTTTCTTGCGTAGCTTTGTCGATCTTTTTGGCGTTCCTGAAACGTTTCCCAAAGAATCGTAAAGCTTCTATGTCCAAAGTCATTCTGCTGGTCAACGTCGAGCTCGAGCCTGGCAACAGGGAGGAATACCTGGCCACGACAAACCTTCTGCGAAGCCGCTTCCAGGAGACACAGGGTGTACAGTACGCAGTGTACGAGAATCACGGCAAGGAGGAGAACTCCTTCACCGAGATGTTCACGTTCAACGATATGGCCGCCTACGAGGCGTTCGATGATATCGACGACGAGGAGATGAAGGCCCTGTTCGCGAAGATCAGCGACCTGTCCAAGCGCTCGCCGAAGTATACCACGCTTGTGGAGCTCGGCTGAGGCGATCAGCCCGTCGGGCAGGGCGAGATGAGATGACGCGGCAAGGATTGTGCAAGGGCGGCTTCGTACCGCCCTTGCTCGTATCCGGCATCGCCGCCGGTCCGCACTCGAATTCTCAGCAGCATATATGACACCATTTCAACCGTTCCCCACCGCGCTGCGGGCGATCGCCTGCCTTCTGTTCCTCTCGACGTCGGGTGCCCTTGCGCAGGATCGGCTCGATCCCGTTGCGATGGGGAAGGCCCGTGCCTCGGTGGCGACCGTGCGCGGCATCGGGGCCGTGGCCTCCAATCCTGGAGCGCTCGACCTCGGCACCATGCAGGCCTTCACGCTCACCGACGACATCACCGTCTCGGCCTACAACGTCGGCGGCACCGTCGGCTCCACCTATCTCTCCTCCTCGGACTTCCAGCAGATCTTCGGCAAGAGCACCGGCTGGCCCAACCAGGAGGAGCGCAAGCGTCTCGGCGAGCTGCTGCAGGATGAGCGCCTGTTCGCCAACGGCGCCAACAACCTGATCGCCGCGCGCTATCAGACCTCCGGCGGCGGAACGTTCGGATTGCACTACGGCCATCGTGCGTTCGCGCGCCTGAATTTCCCGGACGATTTCTCGCGCGTCATCTCCAAGGGGGAGCTGCTGCTCGAACGCTATCGGTTCATCAATCGCGGGGTGGGGGCGCAGTGGTTCACCGAGCTGGGGCTCAGTTACGGCAAGTCCTTCGGGAGCACGAGCACGCCGGGCTGGTTTCAGCAGGTCGGCGTCGGCGCCACGCTCAAGCTGCTCGGCGGCATCGCGGAGCTGGACGTGGACGACAACAGCTTCATCGCGATCGACCAGAAGACGCTGGACGGCACGCGCGCCTACGTGATCCGCGGCGGCTATGCGGTGCGCTCGGCGCAGCCGGCCGATCTCAACCCGGCCGACGCGGTCTCGACGTTCATCGCGGCCATGTTCCCGGCGACCTCCGGTTCGGGCTTCGGCGGGGATGTCGGGATCAGCGGCGTGCTCTACCGCAAGGCCGGCGCCGATCCGCTCGGCGCGGGTCGCGATGCGATATACTTCGGCATCTCGCTGCACGATATCGGCTCGATCCACTGGACCGACGTTGCCTATGAGCGCTCGCAGACGAACATCAACGACACGCTCCGCAACGGCACGCTGAGCAACGATCAGTTCAAGGCGTACCAGGGGAACGCTCAGGCGCGGCGCAGCGTTCACCACGCGGCTTCCAAGCTCGCTGCGCGCGGGCATCGCGGTGAACGTGGGCGCGTATCTGCCGGAACTGGTGGGAGCGATGACGGTGGACCTGGAAGGGGAGCTGCCGTTGAACGATCTCCCCGGCAACGCGGCCGACCCCCGGCTGTCGCTCGGCGTGGACTGGGATGCAACCACGTGGCTTGCGCTGCGCACCGGCCTGAGCGGCGGCGGCATCAGCGGGTTCGGCGTGGGCCTCGGCTTCGGCCTGAAGCCCTGGCCGTGGCTGACGTTCGACGTCGGCACGAGCGAGCTGAACGGCATCTTCAGCGGCGAGCGCCTCGATCTTGCCGCGCGGCTCGTGGCGGGGTTCTAGATACATTCTGAGCAAACCGTCCGTGGCCGATGGCGTCGATCGCCAACGAAGGTGATCTTCCGCATGACGTGCGAGCCCAAGGTGCCGAAAACATGAGCGCGCCGCATCCAATATCGATGCGGCGCGCTTCCTGCATTTCGTCCCAACGATGGCGGGTTGCCCGCCTCCTCGCGCGTCGCCCGGCGGCGCGGCCGGGGAGCATTCCCGGGGCCATCCCGAACGTGCCGTCAGTTCAACCGTACCGGAACCCTCAGCCGGTTGCGCCCGATGAACATGCCGATGCCGTTCCCTTCGACGTTCCATCGAACGGGGCTGGAAGAATCGAAGAAGTCGTCGTTGCCGCTGTTGGAATAGGTCTGGACGAAGTCGTAGTACGGATGATCGTACGCCGACACTTCGAAGAAGCTGCTGTCCTGGCGGCAATAGTAATAGGTGCTGGGCATGCCGACGTCGAGCCGGCCGTCGGCCGCGGTATCCTGCGGCTGCTTCAGATCGGCCGTGTTATTGCGGTACGCCTTGCCGTCGCGTCCGAAGAAATCGGTCACGATGTAAATGGAGGAGGCGTAGACGGCCATGGAGTCCAGCCCGCTCGCCCAGCAGTCGATGGAGTGGAGTTCGACGTGGCCGGAGTCGGACGCCGGATTGCCGTTGAATACGGTCCGCACGGAGCGCGGAGCGAACGGAATGCGCGTGAGGGCACGCACCGGTTGGCCGTTCCAACTGGTCTCGATCGAGCAGACTTCGCCCGGGTGCGCGATCGCGCCCGGCGCCGCGAAGAACCCGTTCCCCTTGTAGACCAGCGCGAACCGGCCGCGCGGCGTCGTGACCGAGCCGGTCAGGTTCGGCACGTAGCTCTCCTCGGTGGTCGTGACGCGGTCCAGCGGAAGCGTGTGGGTGATGCGGATGCCCGTGATCGCGGTGTCGGCATCGATCACCCCTTCGATCACCAGCCGATCGACGTAGGGGACGTCGTCCGAGTCGACGATGGTCTCGCATGCGCTCAGCGCGGCGCCGAGGCCGATCGCCATCGCAAGCGCGGCGCATGCGCGGCGGGCATTGTATCGTTGGAGGTTCATCATGTTGATGCGGTCCATTGGATTGCAGGTGCCTAGAACTTGAAGCTCAGCCCGATGCTGGGGATGATCGGGAAGAGGGTGATGCGCGACAGCTTGGCGATGGTCTGACCGGTGGCCGGATCGTAGACATGCTTGATTGACTGCGAGAAGGTGTTGCGATGGTTGTAGGCGTTGTACACGTTCAGCGAGAGCTGCCACGGCATATCGAACCAGCGGAACGAGTGCGTGAAGTTCAGGTCCAGCTTGTGAAACGCCGGCAGTCGATAGCCGTTGCGCTCGGTGTAATCGAACGTGCGGCCGGAGGCCCCGAACAGCGGATCGTTGTTCTCGACGCGGTCGGTCGGGTCGCCGTATGGAAGGTTGATCGAATACTGCCCACTCGCGGTGGTGTAGGCCTGGCCGGTGCCGTACACCCAGGTGGCGCCGAGCTCCCACGACTCGCCGAGCTTGTAGGTGACCACCACCGAGACGTCGTGCCGCCGATCGTATCGCGGGTAGAACTCGCGGCCGTTGTTCAGATCGGCGAACAGCCGCCGCGTCCATGCGAGCGTGTAGCCGATCCAGCCCGTGAACGGGCCCATCCGTTTGTTCAGGAACACCTCCACCCCGTACGCCTGTCCCGTCCCCGACGTGAAGGATTTCTCCAGCGGCGCGAGGAGCGTGAAGCTTGCGGTATCCTGGTACTCCAGCAGGTTCCGGGTCTTCTTGTAGTAGCCCTCGACGGTCAACAGGTATTCATCGTCGAAGAGCCGGGTCTCCACGCCGAGCACGCCCTGCACTGCCTCGGCGGGCTTGACGGTTGCGGTGGAGGGGAACCATACGTCGGTGGGGAGCGAGATGTTGTTGCGCGTGATCAGGTGCAGGAACTGGTTGCCGACGGCGAAGGCTCCCTTGAGCGTGACGGCGTCGGTGAGCGTATACGCCAGCGAGACTCTGGGCTCCACGCGGATGTAGTCGCCACGTTGGAAGTAGTAGAGGCGCGCGCCGAGATTCGCCGACATGCGCGGGGTGATCTGCCATTCGTCCTGCGCATAGACCGATGCGTCGAGCGCGGTGAGGATGGTCGGGTTCTGGTCGATGCGGCCGAACTCCTCCAGTTCGGCGCTGGCGTCGGCGCGGAACCGATGCTCGGTTGCCTCCACGCCGAACTTCACTACGTGATCGTCGTCCGGGTAATATTGCGCCTCGCCGCGCAGCATGTAGTCGCGGATGCCGGAGATGGACTTGAAGTTGCTGTTGCGGTACAGCGTATCGTTCTGGATGACCTCGGTCGAAAAGGTGTAGTCGGAGTAGACGGCGGAGAAGTTGGTGAACAGCTGCGGCGACACGATGTGCGCCCAGCGCAGGTTCGCGGTCGCATTCCCCCAGTCGACCGAGAAGTCGACGTCGTTGTCCGACGGGTTGTCGAGGACGTCGCGGCCGAAGTATCCGCTGAGGAAGAGGTGATCGCTCTCGGACAGTTTGTAGTTCACCTTTCCGTTGAAGTCGTAGAAGTAGTACGTGGGCGTCTCGGATTGCACGTCGCTCGGAAGCGCGAGCATCAGCAGATCCAGGTACATGCGGCGTCCGGAGAGCATGAACGTGGAGCGATCGCCGAGCGGCCCCTCCAGGGTCAGGCGCGAGTTGATGAGGCTGATGCCGCCCGCGCCGCTGAGCTTCTCCTTCGTCCCCTCGCGCATCGTCATGTCGAGCACGCTGGAGACGCGCCCACCGTATTCCGCCGGGAACGCTCCCTTGATCAGCTTGATGTCGCGGACGGCGTCGGAGTTGAAGGTGCTGAGGAAGCCCCCCAGGTGCGACGGGTTGTAGACGATGACGCCGTCGAGCAGCGTCAGGTTCTGGTCCGGCGAGCCGCCGCGGACGTACAGGCCGCTCGATATCTCACTGACGGCCTTCACGCCGGGGAGCAGCTGCAGCGCCCGGAAGATGTCGGTTTCGCCGCCGATCGACGGGAGCTTCCGGAGGAAGTCCGGGCGGAGCTCGATGCGGCTCAGCGAAGCGGTGGGGGAGGGATCCTTGCTTGCCCGGACGATCACCGAGTCGGTTCGGCGCGAGCGCTCGGCGAGACGCACCTCGAACCGGCGCGAGGCGTCATCTTCGCCAACGATGATGCGCTCGGTACGCGTTTCGTGCCCGACGGAGCGGGCGGTACATTCTGGCCGGCGCCCGCGTTGGTGTAATT
>CAZJYH010000154.1:0-2957 GCA_964549365.1 uncultured Alphaproteobacteria bacterium | reverse complement strand
GGGCGGTCAGGAAGTACGCCCCGGCGGCGACGTTCGCGATCGAGAAGAACCCGTACTTGTTCGAGATCGCGCCGCGAATGCCGGCGCCCGTCAGGACGGTGCTGTCGCGATGCAGGATGACGGTGGCGCCGGTGACGTATTCTCCGGAGGCCTCCTCGGTGACGGTTCCGGCGATCGAGCCGCCGGCGGATGTCTGCGCATATGAAGGCGCGATGCAGGCAAGCAGGGCGAACGCGACGGCGCCGAACATCACAGGCATCGTGCGCCGCAGGCAGAGTGGAGCATGGAGTTTCCGCATAAGGTGCGAATGTAGTGCTTCGGTGCGAACCGGTGCCAGTCACTTCGATCCGCCGGCGATCGAGCCGTGGCAACTGCGCGCCTGTAACCGAGACGCGGCATGAGTGTCGTGCGAGTGCATGCCCGCGATGTTCCGCTCTCGTGATCGGCGTCGGCCGATCGGTTCGAACCCGCCGGCGAGCAGACCGTGCCGGACCGCGTTGGTTTGATGATCGAACGATCGACGGGCGTATTGACTGACGCGGAACGGCGGGTCGGCGTGACATTTCGGGGGCGAAAGTCATCATGCTTGAAACGTGGAACCGTGTTCCGGGCCGCACGGCCGGGCCGTCGACGCCGGAAGATGTTGTGGGCATGATCGTTAACTTGCCGGGCGGAACTACATGAGCAGTGTCCTCGATAGAGCGACAACCTCCCCAGGCGGAAGTCCAGGCCGCTTGCACATGCCGATACTGGATGCATGGTGCGAACCGGGAGTTATCCCGGCATGCATCCGCCGTGATGAAAGATCCTGGTTCCCGACAACGGAACAACGAGGTCGTACCGTCGTGACATCCTTCCCTTTCATTCCCCGTCGTATCGCCGCCGGTCGTCATGCGTGCCGGTTGCTCATCATCATCGCACTCCTCTCCATCTCGCACGGCATCACGTTGCACGCGCAACAGCGCGCCGATGTGGTGGCGATCGGCATGGGGAAGGCCAGCGTGGCCACCGCGCGCGGCCTGTCGGCGCTCTACTCGAACGTCGGAGCGATGGGGCTGGATCTTCTCGGCGTCTACGACAGCTCGCAGCAGGTGGAGCTGGACGTTGCGCTGTTGCCGCTCGGGGCGGTGGCCGGCTCCACGTATCTGACACCGGGCGATCTGAACTTCGTGTTCGACAAGAAGGACAGCGGGATCTTCACGGATGAGGATCGACTGCGCCTGGCGCCGCTCGTCGAGGAGGGGCGGTTGTCCGCCGATGCCGAGGTGGATGCGTTCGCGATACGCCTGCGGGCTCCCCGCGTTGGGGCCATCGGCCTGCGATACGGGCACCGCGTGCGCGCGCACATGATCTTCCCGGAGAACTTCCGCACCGGCGTGCTCGGCAGCGGCGATGTCTTCTCGAAGGGACAGCGGTTCGAGAATCCGGAGATCGGGGGAGAATGGACGCGCCATCTTACCGTCTCGCTCGCCAGCGCGTTCGAGCGTGAGGAGGTGGACCCGAACGTGTCGGCGTGGTTCCCGGCGTTCGGCATGGGGATGAGCCTGTCGTACGTGCAGGGTGTCGTGCATTTCGATGTCGACCAGAAGAGTTGGGCCGAGACGCACGTGATTCCCTCGCCCCCCGGCGAGGCCTATCGCAGCATCAAGGTCAACGGGTATTACACGTTCCGCTCGTCGACGCCGCTCGACACATCGTTCAATCCGTCCGACGCGATCCTCAGTTCGCAGATCTTCGGTTCGAAGAACGTCACGTCGACGGGCTGGGAGGGAGGCTTCGGTCTGTCGATCGTCGTGTTCCGGAAGGCCGCAACGCGCGAGGTGTCGATCACGGGGAATCCGTTGGAGGCACAACAGTACGAGCGCTCCGACGGCGAGAAGCGCGACGCGGTCACGTTCGGCCTGACGGTTGACGGCGTGGGCGCAATGACGTGGAACGGCACCAACCGCCGGCGTCAGTTCGCCGACATCGAGGACACGCTGAACGACAGGAAGGGGGGAATCTCCAACGACGTGATCTATCGCTACGAGGCGAAGCTGGACACGATCGGCGTGTTCCGCACGGAGTTTCCGATGACGATGCGCCTGGGGCTCGGCGCCGACATCACGTCGTTCGTGCCGGGGATCCCGGGCGATCTTCTTGCGAGCTTCGAGACGGCGGTGGACCTGAATCATCAGATCGGCGGCGAGCGGAACACGCGAGCCTCGCTCGGCGCGGAGTGGCGCCCGAGCTCCTTCCTGACACTCCGCAGCGGGCTGCAGCTCGGCGGCCGCGTGGGGGCGGCGCTGGCGCTCGGCGTGGGGATCAAGCCGTTCCCCTGGCTTGCAATCGAGGCCGCGACCTCGGAGGTCACGAGCCTCTTCTTCGCCGACCGTCGCCGCATCGACGCGGCGCTGATGCTCTCGACGCATGTTGCGCTGTAGTGATGGGGCAGAGGCCGAAGTCATCGGGGCGTCCGACACGAGCGTACCGCATGGGACGCGGAGGGACGCAAAGGGCCCCGCCGCGCCGGTTGTTCCGGGGTTGACCCCGGAACCCTTCCGCACCCATCAGCTACCGTGCACGGGTCGCGGCGTCAACTCCGCGACAACACCTCGCTACTCGGACGAACGTCCAGAGTCCAACGTCCGGCGTCCAACTGGATTGAACCTCAAAGGCGCAAAGGACACGAAGAGATGCCCGCTACTCGCCACAACCGTCACGCGTGCTCGAACCCGATCAAACCTTGATCGTCAAGAACGACGCGCACGGCATCGCCGGCGGAGAAGTCGCCTTCGAGCATCATCGATGAGAGGGGGTTGGTCAGGTAACGCTGGATCACGCGCTTCAACGGGCGCGCGCCGTAGGAGATGTCGTAGCCGAGCTTCGCGAGCCAGTCCTTCGCCTCGTCGGTGATCGTGAAGCCGATGGAGTTCGCCCGCAGCATCCGCTCGACGCGCTCCACCTGGATATCGACG
>CAZJYH010000153.1:2683-9360 GCA_964549365.1 uncultured Alphaproteobacteria bacterium | reverse complement strand
CGTGCCCCCTCGTCACGGATATCTCGCGAGTGTCGCCACGTGACGATTCGATGTGAATGCCTCGGCGACAACACCGCCGACATCAACGACGCGCTCAGCCGCCCCCCTACCTCCCCCCGACGAGCACCACCTTGTGCGCGCCGACGGAATGCCCGGCCACGCCGAGGCTCACGAGATACGCCCCGGCGCTCAGGGCCGATACGTCGACGCGCGCCGCGCCGCCGCTCATCGTCGGCGTACGATGCAGCACCGTCCGCCCGGCCATGTCGACCACACGGAGCTCCAGCAGCGCGCCGGACGGCGCGTCGGAACGGATGAGCAGGATGCGGCTCCCCGCGTCGGCGGCGACGCTCACGGAGAAGCCCGGCGCGGGAACATCCGGCACCGACGGCGGCGCCACATCACCGGTCGACGAACAGGTCGCGACGCTCAGCAGCGAGTCGAACACCGGGTTCAGGATGTCCTGATTCCATATCTCCCAGTAGCAGATGCCGTCGTCGATCGCAAGCCCGAGCGCGCCCGGCATGCCTCCGGGACCGAACGCGGCGGAGTCCCTGGTGCCGTTGTACGCGAACTGTACGGTGGCGAACGTGCTTCCCGCCGAGGCTCGAAGATCCGCGTATTGCCGGGCGTAGGTCGCGGTGTTCTTCTGCGACCACCACGAGGAGAACGCACCGTACCGTGCGCCGAGCGTTCGGCGGGCGTAGGCGTAGACCGAATCGCCGGGAACGTTGCTGGAGTTTCCGGTGAGGAAAATCGGGTGGAAATCGTTGTCGAGATAATGCTCCGGAAATGCGGCGTCGAACGCGTCGACCACCTGCTTCCACGAATCGATCATCTTCGCGTCGGTGTAGCCGGCACTGTTCCAATCGAACAACGTGGAGGGATTCAGGAAGAACTCGAAGCCGTTCGCCGACGCGTTGGTCATATGCACGAGCGTGATCGTGGTGTCGTGGCTGTACCGCTCGCCGAGGCGGGCGATCAACTCCTTCCACTTCGCGAGATAGACGGGATCCCACGGATACGGGATGGTGTCGTTGAACGGAGCGCCGACGATCGCATTCTGCACGCCGGCCGCATACAGCCACGCGGGCGCCGACGGACCGTTGACCACCGAGAGCGCCACCTTCTTGCCGTAGAAGCGGGCGCGGGCGAGCTGCGTGTCGAGCTGGGCCCAATTGTAGACGCCGCTCGACGGCTCCACCAGATTCCACCCGATGCGCACCAGGATGCCCTTGACGAACGGCTTGGAGGCGATCGCGGGGTCCACCGAACCCGGCCCGGTGGCCATGGTCGGCCCGCAGCTGCAGTAGACACCGGAGGGGACCGGATACGCCGGCTGCGCGATGATCGCGCCGAACGGCAGCAGGAGCAGCGACAGAACGATCAGGACATCATGACGGGAAACAATGCAACAAACTGGACTCGGCATGATGGATGCGCTCATGAGTGATTGAGATTCGAGAGCGGAACCATGCGCGGCTCCCCGCGAGCGGGCGCCCGCTTCCTATCGGATCCATTTCATGGCGCGCGGGTAACGCGATGGGGTCGATGCGCTGGAGACCGTCGTGCGCACGCCCGGCGAAATGCGAGCGCGGAACAATGCATGCCGTCGGCACATGAACGACGGCACGAGAACGGTCCGGATGCGGGTCCAGCATGCAACCGCTGATGCCCGAACCGACCGCACGGACTTCATTGATGCCGGCTTCACGGGATGCGGACTTCATGGGATGCGGGCTTCATGGGCTGCGGACTTCGTCGGCGCCGAAAGCATTGCCGCGCGCCGAGGCGGTGTGTATCTTCGATGCGCACGATGAACATCTCGATCCCGGCGCGTCGCTCACGCCGAGCGCGGATAGACGCCGCGCTTTCCGTGATCCGAACCTCACACTTACGCTCAAACTCATGAAGCCCCAGAGCGCCATCGCCATTGCACTATCCTTCATCGCGACCTCCACCGCGATGAGCCAGACCGCCCTGATCGCGCATCGCAGCCACGGCGGGAGCAATCAGTCGTTCGCGGCCACGGGCGCCGACAACTTCGGCGAGATGCGGCGACGCATCATCGACAGCGTCGTCAGGACCTCCGACACGACGGCAATCGAGTTCACGAACGAGGGCCAGGACACGACCTACAACAATCCGTATTGGAACAATCCGAAGATCAGCCTCGACAGCCTGCGCAGGCAGTTCCCGGGAATCAAGTTCATCGGGTTCGAGAAGGCGCGCAAGCAGGCACGCCGCGTGCGGGTGCGCAAGTACCGCGCCGATGCGGCGATCGGCGCACCGTACGGCACCCGGCCGAATGATCCGAACGGAACGGATCGCACGCCCCTGCTCGCATTGCTGATCGGCGGCACGACTGCGGCGATCGCGTTCGGCACGTGGCGCGCCGAGATGCGGCGCCGTACCTGATCACCCCATCCCGTCGGAGCGGACGTGCACGGATCACGGCGAACAAACGGAGGGCCGGATGCTACCCGGCCCTCGATGACACGGCCTCATGTACCATCTTCCAAGGGATCCGGGCACGCGAGGCTTCGGCTGCTTGGCTTCCGGTTCACGGTCTGCTTCACCTCCCTCTTCATCCTCACGCTCCCCTTCCCGTACACGGCCGTTCCCAACCCCGGTGAGCTGCTTCGCCCGTTGACCGAGGGGATCGTCCGCTGGGTTGCGGCGCACGTCCTTTCGATCACCCCGCCGTTCACCGCCGCGATCGTGTCGGATGCCGTCGGCATGTACGTGCACGCGCTCGTGGTGCTCACGCTTGCGCTGGTCGGAGCCGGCGCGTGGAGCGCTGCCGACCGGCCGCGCAGGACCGTCCCGCCCGCTCTGCGCTACTGGTTCCATGCGGCCCTGAGCTACTACCTCGCGCTGCAACTGCTCGGCTACGGGCTGAACAAGATCTTCAAGCATCAGTTCTATCTCCCCGAGCCGAACACGTTGTTCACCACCGTGGGTCAACTTTCGCGCGACATCCTGTACTGGAGCGCGATGGGTTCGTCGTACACATACACCCTCTTCGCGGGCGCTCTGGAGGTGCTGCCGGCGGCGCTCCTCCTGTTTCGGCGGACACGATCGATCGGCGCGATCATCGCCTCGGCGGTGATGCTCAACGTGGTGGCGGTCAACATCGGCTTCGACATCTCGGTGAAGCTCTACTCCACGTTCCTGCTCGCGCTCTGCGTCATCGTTGCCGCTCCGGGCTTCACGAAGCTGTACGATCTGCTGGTGCGGCATCGGCGTGTCGACGGAGTAGAGTGGCGGCCCACGTTCCGTTCGCCGCGATCGACGCTGGCGTACGCGGTCACCAAGGCGCTGGTGATCGGGTGCATCGCGTGGGAGTCGATGATCGGGTATGTGGCGGCGGACAACTTCAACGACGACGCGGCGCCGCGCCCCTTCCTGCACGGAGCCTATGCGGTCGATACGTTCATCCGCGACGGCGACACGATCGCTCCGCTCCTGACCGCATCGAACAGGCTCAAACGCGTGTTCGTGCATCGCCGCGGCTACTTCATCACGCAGACGATGAACGACGAGATCCGCGACTACCGGCTCGCCTGCGATCGCGCCAACAACGTGCTGCACCTGCGCGCGGCGGATTCATCGACGGCCACGCTCACCTACGAGTTCGACGAGCCGACGGGCCGGCTCCGGCTGCGCGGCCGAATCGGCGGCGACTCGATCGATCTCCGCGCGCGCCGCATTCCGCTCGAAGGCCTGCCGCTTTTCGGGCCGCCGCTGCACTGGACGATCGACGGCTATCGGTGAAGGAGAGAGGAGCGGAACGGAAGGGCTGAGGAGAGAAGATCGAGGCGAGAGGAAGCGACACCGCCGGCAGCCGCGCCCCGCCAATACAGCACCCCGGGTGCAACATCCTGCATGAGGCACCAACCTCAACACCCGCACCATCTACCCCATCCGCACCGATCACACGGCCCGCAACTCGCTCAGCAGGGTCTCCGTCGGAACGACACGCACGGCCCGGCGCGGATGGATCAAATTCTCCCACACCCAGTTGTGATGGCGGATCAACGTAACCGCGTCGGCATGCGGGCGGTCGGCGGTGGTGTGCCCGTCCTCGACCACCGTCACGTCGTAATCCAGGCTCAGGGCGGCGCGAACGGTGGTGTCGACGCAGAAATCGGTTGCACAGCCGGTGACGATGACGCCCGTGACCGCGTGCTCCGCAAAAACGCTCGCCAGGTCCGTCTCGCAGAACGCATCACACGCGCGCTTGTGCACCAGGATGTCCGCGGGTTCACGGTGCAGATCCGGAAGGAGCCGCCAGCCCTCGACGCCCGGCTCGTACGGAGTGCCGGGCGGGCCGTCGTGCTGGATGAAGATCACCGCGCCGCCGGAGGCGCGCACAGCCTCGGCCAGAGCGTTGATGCGCTGAACCACGCCGTCGGCATCGTGGCGCGGAATCGGCTCCACGAACGATCCAACCTGCATGTCGATGATGAGGAGTGCAACCATGGAGGAGTACGGACATGAGATCCGGACGGTGTGTCCGGACAAGGAGTGAACGCCGGGCATGCAACGAGGACATCACGCTGCTGAGCGACGTGCTCTCCAATAGGCGCGCATGCGCAGGACGAATTGCCTGGGGCGCTCCGCGAAGAGCAGACGGCCGCGGAAGAGAGCATCGGCTTCCAACGCCAGGCAGCGCCGATCGATCAGCGCGTGGAGACCGGCATGTTCGGTGGAGTCGCCGGCCAGATCGATGATCCGGCGCGCGAGGATCACCAGGTCGTGGTGATCACTCAGACGCTCGGCAAGACGCTCCAGCTCGCGCGCGTGCCGCCGCAGCATCTCCGGCCAGATCGGGGTCAGGGCCCGCACCTGATACAGCAGGTACTTCACCTCCTTCCGCCAGTCGTGGAAGTTGCCCGCACGGTTATCCGCGGCCGCCTTCCGCATCAGGTCGCGCCCGCCGCGATAGGTCCGCTCCAGCCCCGGCATCATCGCGCCGAACCCTTCCCCCTGAAGATGCCACCGCTCGGCGTGATGACGGGCGTCGCGCATCACGACAACCACGTCATGCACCACCCGGCGTTTGTCGGCCGCATCATGGGCCGGATGTTCAGCCAGCCGCGCGCGCAACGCATCGACAACGGCGGGGGCGACATACGAACACGGCGGCGCAACCAGGCGCTCGAACGCATCGGAGAACACGGCGGCATCACGAACGTCCGAAAGGTGTCGCGCCGCATCGCGGAACCGCATGTTCTCGCGGCGGTACAGCCCACCGCTCATCGCTCCGCGCATCAAGCGCAGCAGGGCGCGCAGCCGCTTGCAGCTCACGCGCGCCTCGTGGATCGCATCGTCCAGGTCGGCCGCGCCGGGATCGAGACGGCAGAGCACGGCGTCGATCTCCTCAACGGCAATACGCCGCACTCCGTCGGATGCGGACTCTCCGGCAATGAACCGATAGGTCATGGTAACCGCGTTATGGACCACATACGCCTCGTCCGAGCTTCCTCGGGCCAAGCTTCCTCCGAGAGGAGCGGCCTGCCGCGCCAAAGGTAGCGGCGCGCGACGGTCGGGCCAAATGAAGAAGCGTTGAAGTGTGGAACGGGGTGCTTCGGGCTTGGTGCTTCGGGCTTGAACGCTGAACTCTGAACGTTGCCCCCGCCCCCTCACTTCTTCCCGCGCCGATCGTCCCCGGCGCCGCGGTCGTACCGCCCGGGCCACCACTCGCGCAGGCGATCGTGGATCTTCTTTTCGCCGCCGTTCTCGGTGGGACGGTAGTAGACGGTGCCGCGCACTTCCTCCGGCAGGTACTCCTGTTCGACGAAGGCGCCCCGGTAGCCGTGCGCGTACTTGTAGCCCTCGCCGTAGCCGAGCTTCTTCATCAGCCTGGTGGGGGCGTTGCGGATGTGGAGCGGCGGCACCGAGTGCGGATACTTGCGCACATCCTCGAGCGCCGCGCCGAGCCCGGCGTAGCCGGCGTTGCTCTTCGGCGCCGCGGCCAGGTACGTGACGCACTGTGCAAGAATGATGCGCCCCTCCGGCATCCCGACTCGCTCGACGGCCATCATCACGTTGGTGGCCAGGGTGATGGCGTACGGGTCCGCGTTGCCGATATCCTCGCTCGCGAGTATCACCATGCGCCGCGCGATGAAGAGCGGATCCTCCCCCGACTCGACCATCCGTGCCAGATAGAAGAGCGCCGCATCGGGATCGCTGCCGCGCATGCTCTTGATGAACGCCGAGATGATATCGTAGTGCATGTCGCCGGCGCGGTCGTAGAACTGCCGGCTGGAGAACGCGGCGCGGATGTGGTCGCCGGTGATGGTGGTCTCCCCCGGCGCCAGCAGATCGCGCGCCATCTCCAGCCCGGTCAGAAGCTTGCGGCCGTCGCCGCCGCTGAGCAGCTTCAGTAGATCCGGATCGTCCACCGTGATCCCGGCGAACGCCTCGTCCAGTTCCAGCGCGCGCGCCAGGAGCGTCTCGAGCGCATCGGCGTCGAGCGGTTTCAACGTGAAGACGGCGGAGCGCGACAGGAGCGGCCCGATCACCTCGAAGGATGGATTCTCCGTGGTGGCGCCGATCAACGTGATCCAGCCCTCCTCCACCGCCGGGAGCAGCGCATCCTGCTGCGCCTTGTTGAACCGATGGATCTCGTCGATGAAGAGCACGAGCTGCCTTCCCGCCCCGTGCATCAT
>CAZJYH010000153.1:1264-2673 GCA_964549365.1 uncultured Alphaproteobacteria bacterium | reverse complement strand
AACAAGGCGAACAACAACCAGCACGGCGTCTTCCCGGACGACACCGCCGACAACTGCCGATACTCCGCCCCGACGGTGTCGGCGAAGAGCTGCGCGATCGTCGTCTTGCCGACGCCCGGCGGCCCCCAGAGGATCATCGAACGGATGCGCCCTCCCTCCATCATCCGACGGAGCGGCCGGCCTTTGCCGAGCAGATGGTCCTGCCCGAGAACTTCCTCGAGGGTATGCGGCCGCATGCGAACGGCGAGCGGACGAAGTGTATTGGTTGGCGTCATGGGGCAAATATACGTTTGCGGTACTGTTGCAACCGGAGGCAAGCGCGCGGCCCGGTTGTCGCCGGACGGCACCATCGCGCTCTCATGCGTCGAGGAAGGCGCCGACCTTGTACTGGACGTAATCCTTGACCTGCCATGCATCGCGCGTCTTCCTGATCGTCTCCTCCACCTCGCGCATCGTCGTCAGCACGATGACCGCCGAGGCATACACGTTCCAGGAGTCGCCCTTCTTGACACAGATGATGTTGTGCTCGTACCCGCCCTGATATGGATACGTCCGGTGCTCGTTCTCCGGCCCGAAATACCGCAGGCTCCGATCGTGAGCGGTCCGGTGCACGATCGTCCCCCCCGTCTCCTCTCCCTTGATGTTCTTGACGCGCTCGGTGTACGTGCCGTATCCGGCGTAATCGACACGGAACTTCGGCTCCCCGAGATTCTTGGGCATCGACTTGCCGTCGGAGTCGTGATAGAAACGATTCCCCTTCTCGGTTGCATGCACCTCGAGCGCGCAACCGTTCATCGGAAAGGTGACGACCAGGGTACCGTTCGGCTCGCCGGCCGGCACATCACAATACCGCGCCTCCCCCTGTTCGAACGGGATATACCAGTCAGGGCCGTTCGTGTCATCCACCATGATCTCGTAGACGCTCGACTCACGGAACCGACCGCACTTCAAGGTGCACGGCCCACCGATGGGATTGGTGAGCGCGTTGCCTCTGGTCACGAATCCCCATGCTCGAATGGCGACGTCGCTGTTGTATCGCAGCATCGCGAGGACGATCGATCCATCTTTCATTGTTGTCGGCCGTGTGGTGGAGTGTGAATGTCGTGGATGAAGAGATCCGGGGATATCGCCTCTCGGTCGATGCGGGCGCCACGCTCCCGGCGACGTGGCGCGGGGCGGTGCCGCGCCGTCGGTGCCGGGGAGAAGAGCCGACCTAGGCGTCCAGCTCGTATGCGATGCGGAGCCAGCGCTCCACGTCGGCGTTGACCTCGGCCGGGCTCGTGATCGGGATGCGGTGCGTGATCCGATCCTTCTTCGCCGCGCCGCCGGTGTCGATGATGTTGGCAGGGATCTTCTTTGCATACGCCGCGAGCGCCAGCCCGAGATCGATGCGGGTGCGGGTGCTCGGC
>CAZJYH010000153.1:0-1254 GCA_964549365.1 uncultured Alphaproteobacteria bacterium | reverse complement strand
CGAAGACATGGTTGCGATACAGCGGGACGATCGTGCTGCACGGGCACGCCTTCGCGTCGGGGCCGATCGCAAGCCCTATCTCGAGCAGGCGGTCGTGGATCGGTCGCAGCACCGACTTGGGTCCGGCGTACATGTTCTCCACGTAGGCCTCGGCCGCGGCGAGATAGGCATCAGGGTCGCTGTCCTCCAATCCCTTCCCCACCGATCGCGCCGCAACCCAGCCTGCCCAGTTCGTGCCGAGCCCATGCACCGCCTTCAGCCACTCGGCCCGCTTCGCCTCCGAACCGGGCCCCTCCTTCTCCACCAGCGCCAGCCACTCGTCGAGGCTGCGGCCGGTCTTCTCCGAAAGCGCTGCGATCGACTTCTGCGCCATCACCACGCCGGGATGGATGCTGTACCGAGCCTGTCCTTTCTTCATGCCGTTCGATGTCCAGTGAGTCGAACCATCCGACAGGATGCGCCGGCACCGCAGGGGCCGACGAACTCCGCCGCCGAAAATAGTTCGAGCCGCGCGCACCGACAACTCACCGTCGGTCGTGACCGTGACGCGGGCCAGCGACACGCCCGTTACGGATCGCACGTCGCGTGTCGATGCTCTATGCCCCTTCTCAACACATATCATCTGCCGGTGGCCGTCGTCATGACGATCATCGCGGCCGGCACGCTCGCCGCGCAGCCTGATTCCACTATACACCACACCGGCCTGCCGGCACGGCCACAGCGGCAGTGGCTGATCCCTCACGTCGGCGGCTACGTGCGCACACCGCTCGGGTTCGTCATGGAGTTCGGCGTGCGCGGCGGCATCGACATCCTCCGCAACGTCGTGACCGTCACCGGCGAGCTCGGGTTGACAACCACGATTGCCGACGACAGTTCTTCCGGCGGGCTCGTCGGCCTTCACGCATTGCGGCTGGAAGTGACGCCCCTTCCGATCGGCTTCATGCGGCGCGTTGCACTGCATGTCGAGCGTCGACTCTTCGACCGCCGCCACCTCAACATGCGGGACTTCGGATTCGGCGTGATGTATCGATGCGTGGACTACCGAAAGGAAAACCACGTGCTGTTCGTCGACGCCACGTTCGTGGTGTTGAAGGACGTGTTCGTCCCCTTCCCCTTCATCGGCGTGGGGGCCATGGTGTGGTTGTAGCGCCGGTGTGCGGAGGGAAAGGCCGCCCCCGCACCCGACAACACGACGGGCACCTACCGCCCGGCCGTCCGCGCACCACGATTCATCTCCTCCTCGAACCGCACCAC